>NZ_CP027774.1:900000-1141940 GCF_003019815.1 Variovorax sp. PMC12 | reverse complement strand
GGATGTCGCGCCCGGTCGTCGTGGTGTGCGTGGACGGCTGCGAGCCGGCGTACCTGGACGCAGCCATCGCCGCAGGCGTGGCCCCGTATTTCGACCGCATGAGGAAGTCCGGTGCCGACCTGCTGGCCGACTGCGTGGTGCCCTCGTTCACCAACCCGAACAACCTGTCCATCGTGACCGGCGCGCCGCCGGCGGTGCACGGCATCTGCGGCAACTACTTCTTCGACCGCGAACTCGGCCAGGAAGTCATGATGAATGACCCCAAGTACCTGCGCGCGGGCACCGTGCTCGCCGCCTTTGCCGACGCAGGCGCCAAGGTCGCCGTGGTCACCGCCAAGGACAAGCTGCGCAAGCTCCTGGGCCACCGCATGAAGGGCATCTGCTTTTCCTCCGAGAAGTCCGACCAGGTCACGATGGAGGAGAACGGCATCGACAACGTGCTCGACATGGTCGGCATGCCCGTGCCCTCGGTCTACAGCGCCGAACTGTCGGAGTTCGTGTTCGCCGCCGGCGTGAAGCTGATGGCGTCGAGGCGCCCCGACCTGATGTACCTCTCGACCACCGACTACGTGCAGCACAAGGCCGCACCGGGCAGTCCGGCGGCCAATGCCTTCTACGCCATGATGGATGGCTACCTGTCGCAGCTCGATGCAATGGGCGCCACCATCGTCGTCACCGCCGACCACGGCATGAACGACAAGCACGACGCGCAAGGCGCGCCCAAGGTCATCTACCTGCAGGACGTGCTCGACGGCTGGTACGGCCAGGACGAGGCAAGGGTCATCCTGCCGATCACCGACCCCTACGTGGTGCACCACGGTGCGCTCGGCTCCTTCGCCACCGTGTACGTGCCTGCGCAGGCAAGCGTGCCCGGCTGGATCGAGCGCATCAAGGGCATTCCCGGCATGGAGCTGGTGCTCTCGCGCAAGGAAGCCGCCGAGCGATTCGAGCTGCCGCCGGACCGCATCGGCGACATCGTGGTCGTCAGCGAGCAGAGCACGGTCATCGGCACCTCGGCCAGCCGGCACGACCTGTCGGCCCTCGAAGTGCCGCTGCGCTCGCACGGCGGCGTCTCGGAGCAGCGCGTGCCGCTGATCTGCAACCGACCGGTCACCGGGATCGCCGCCGGGCGCCGGCTGCGCAACTTCGACGCGCTCGACCTCGCCCTGAACCACGCTCAGTAACTGCGGAG
This sequence comes from Variovorax sp. PMC12, assembly GCF_003019815.1. Taxonomy (NCBI): domain Bacteria; kingdom Pseudomonadati; phylum Pseudomonadota; class Betaproteobacteria; order Burkholderiales; family Comamonadaceae; genus Variovorax; species Variovorax sp. PMC12. The sequence continues at coordinate 1,140,748 of NZ_CP027774.1, read as the reverse complement.
AACCTCATGAGCCAAGCCATGCTGAAGCCAGGCACCATCCACAAGGAAGCGCTGCGCATCGCCGGGGAAAAGGTCTATCGCGATCGCACGATCGAAGTCACCTACCCCTACACCGGCGAAGTGATCGCCACCGTGCCCAAGGCCTCGCTCGAGGACCTGCGGGTGGCCTACAGGATCGCGCGCGACTACAAGCCCACCCTCACGCGCTACGAGCGCTACAAGATCCTGATGCGCGCGGGGGAGATCATCGCCTCGCGCCTGGATGAGATCTCGCGCGTCATCACCATGGAGTCGGGCCTGTGCCGCAAGGACTCGCTGTACGAGGTGGGCCGCGCCTCCGATGTGCTGCTGTTCGCGGCCAACCAGGCCCTGGTGGACGACGGCCAGGTGTTCTCCTGCGACCTCACGCACCACGGCAAGAGCCGCAAGGTCTACACGCTGCGTGAGCCGCTGCAGGGCGCGATCACCGCCATCACGCCGTTCAACCATCCGTTGAACCAGGTGATCCACAAGGTGGCGCCGTCCGTCGCCACCAACAACCGCATGGTGCTCAAGCCCAGCGAGAAGACCCCGCTCACCGCCTTCATCCTGGCCGACATCCTGTACGAGGCGGGACTGCCGCCGCAGATGCTGTCGGTGATCACCGGCGACCCGCGCGAGATCGCCGACGAGATGCTCACGAGCGCCGACGTCGACCTCGTCACCTTCACCGGCGGCGTGGCCATCGGCAAGTACATCGCGGGCAAGGCGGTCTACAAGCGGCAGATCCTGGAGCTGGGCGGCAACGATCCGATCATCGTGATGGAAGACGCCGACATCGAGGAGGCCGCGACGCTGGCGGCCAGCGGCTCCTACAAGAATTCGGGCCAGCGCTGCACCGCCATCAAGCGCATGCTGGTGCATGAGGCGGTGGCCGACCGGTTCGTCGAACTGCTGGTGGCCAAGACCAGGGCCCTGAAGTACGGCGACCCGATGGATCCGGCCACCGACATGGGCACGGTGATCGACGAGGCGGCGGCGATCCAGTTCGAGTCGGTGGTCAACGAGGCCATCAAGGCGGGCGCGAGGCTGCTGTGTGGCAACGAGCGCCGCGGCGCGCTCTATTCGCCCACGGTGCTCGACCATGTGGACCCGCAGATGACGGTGGCCAAGCACGAGACCTTCGGGCCGGTGTCGCCGGTGATCCGGTTCAAGAACATCGAGGAGGCGATCCGCATCTCCAACGGCACGGCCTATGGCCTGTCCTCGGCGGTGTGCACCAACCGCATGGACTACATCACGCGCTTCATCCGCGAGCTGAACGTGGGCAGCGTCAATGTGCGCGAGGTGCCGGGCTACCGGCTGGAGCTCACACCCTTCGGCGGCATCAAGGACTCGGGCCTGGGCTACAAGGAAGGCGTCCTCGAGGCCATGAAAAGCTTCACCAATTGCAAGACCTATTCGCTGCCCTGGTAATAGCGAGGGCCAGGGAGAGGGCGTCCGATCTGACGAAAAAACCGACAGAACTGCCGAAATACCCATGGGCTTTCGTCGCTCTGACGTCACCTCCCTCTTCTGTAATTCGACCACTCCCACACCAGAGGTCGTCGAAAAAAATGTCAGTCGAGCAACTCTCTTCCCATCGCTTTTCAGGCGCCGCCGTGCGGACGCTTCATCGGCAGGAGCCTGCGACCATCTGCAATGCCTCGGGCCCCCGAGGTCCGCGGCAACGCACCGCTGCATGGACGCGTGTCGTTGCGCTCGCTGCAACGCTGGTCGCGGCGCTGAGCGGCTGCGGTGGCGGCAGCGGCGGAGGCGGCGCGGCCCTGGCCTTGCCAGTCCCGTCGTCGCCTGAAGGTGCCGCGCCCAGTGCACCGTCCGCCCCGGCAGCCAACCGCACGCTGGTCATCGACCTCGACGGTGCTACCTATAGCGCCGTGCAGAACGGCATCGCCGCCGGCACGCTGCCTAACCTCGCCAAGCTCGAAGTGCGGCTGGCCTACAGCGGCGGCGTTGCCGGCGCGCCGAGCCAGCAACCCACGCTAGACACGCCCGGCTGGGCCACGCTGCTGACCGGCACCTGGGCCAACCGCCACCAGGTGATGTCCGACGCGCCCAAGCAGGCACTGCGAATGCCCTCGGTGTTCCAGATGGCCCGCCAGAAGAACACCGGGTCGAACGGCGCCGCCGTCGCTTCCGCCGGCCTGGCCCAGCTGCTTTCATCGGATCACGAGAGCGGCTACCTCGACTCCCTCAGCGACTGTTCGAAGGATGCGGCCGCCACCGATTGCGTGACCACGCAGGCCGTGCAACTGATCGGCGGCGACTACGCCACGGTGCTGGCGCAGTACCGCTCGACGAAAGACGCCGGGCTCGACTTCGGGCTCGGCTCCACCCAGTACGCTGGCACGCTGGCCAAGCTGGACAAGGCGGTCGGCATCCTCGTCGCCGCCACCGCCAAGCGCGGAAACAGCCGCTGGCTGATCGTGGTGACCGGCAACCATGGCCTCAGCGCGAACAGCCAGGACGACGGGCTGCCGCTGGTGCCCGAGTCGAGCACCTTCATCGGCCTCAACCAGGCCGCCAACATCGCAGCCCAAGGCGTGGGCGCCCCGTTGCCCGCGAAGCTGGCCGACCTGTATGCCTACGCCAGCATCGCCGACGTGACGCCGACCGTGCTCGGCTACCTGGGCGCGCTGCCGGACGCGAAGACCTCCTTGATGGAGGGCGGCCCGCTCATCGGTGCGCAGCCCGTATCGCAGTTGACCGCGTCCGTCGGCAACAACAGCTCCGCCGACGCGAACGTGGTGCTGAACTGGGTGGCGCCCTCGACCGGCACGATCACCGTGCTGCGTGACGGGCAGGTCATCGCGTCGAAGCTGCCGGCCGGCACCACGTCGTACACCGACAACCAGCTTTCGCAGGTCCTGAGCGCCAAGGGCACGTACCAGCTGAGCTACACGGTGCAAGCCGGCGAAGGCGCGGCTGCCGTGTCCAAGGCCACGCTTTCGCCGCCCGTGTCGTATGTTCCGCCGGTGCCGCTGGCATCGACGCTGAAGAACGGGCTGGTCTCCTATTACCCGTTCAGCGCCACGCTGCCGCCGGTCGACGCGATGGCGCACAGCACGATGGGACCGGCCGCCAGCGATCTTCCGGCCGCGGCCGGCCTCGTCGTGCCGGGGCCGTTCGCTGGCAGCAACGGCCTGCTGGTGGACACGAACTTCGTCAACACCAATGGCCTCGAGGGCTACAAGCTCACGCCGGCCAGCGGTTTCGACATCTCCACGGGCACCGCGCCGCAGTTCACGATCGGGCTCTGGTTCAAGACGCCTTCGTGCGTGGCCACGAACAACGTGACGATCATCTCGAACAAGAGCTACGTCAGCGGCGGCAACGCCGGCGTCGCGATCGGCCTGTTCGCCAGCTCGGGCAACCAGTGCGGCGTGGCATTCAACATCGGTTCCGGCGGGGGCGTGCGTGCGGACGGACCGACCAGCCCTTACACGCAGATCACCGTCAACCGCTGGGTGTACATCGCCTTCTCGGTCGACGGCGTGGCCAAGACCATGAACATGTACGTGTTCGATCCGGTGACGAGCACGACCAACCGCGTGGCCGTGGGCAAGTCGACGGGCACCGTCGACCTCTCGAAGCTCTCGCCGTATCCGCAATGGGGCATCGGCGACGACGGCACCGGCACCTTCCTGATGAACAAGTGCAACGGCACGGTCACACCGCCGTATTTCGCCGGAAAGTGCGCAACCGCACCGACGTACCAGCACCACTTCGGCGACCTGGCGATGTGGAACCGCGTGCTGACCGATGCCGAGCTGCAGTCGATCTTCCTGTCGAACAAGCCGCTGTCCACCCTGCCGATCAACTGAGAGGGGACACACGATGACATCCAGCTTCTCCTTCAGCGGATTGCCTGGCGCCGTGAGGGCAGCAGGCGCGGCCTGCGCCGCATGCCTTCTCATCGCCGGATGCGGCGGTGGTGGCGATGGCGGCGGTGGCAGCCCGGCCCTGGCCGCGATGTTGCCGGTCGCTCCCGCCGCGTCCGGCGACGGCGCCGCGACCAGGCAGGCGCCGATCGTCGCGGCGCCCATGCCCGGCGACTGCGCGCAAGCAGGGGGTGACGCGCCGCGCCCGAACTCGAAGCTCGACTGCGCACCTTGACCGCGCGAATGCAGCCGGTCACCCCACACCGCCGAACACAAGAACCATGACGCCATTCAATCGCCGCACCTTCCTGCGCGCCGCCGCGGCCAGCGCCGCACTCGGTCCGTTCCCGCCCGCCATCCAGCGCGCACTGGCCATTCCGGCCAACAACGCGACGGGCACCATCAACGACGTGGAGCACGTCATCATCCTGATGCAGGAGAACCGCTCCTTCGACCACTACTACGGCACCATGCCCGGCGTTCGCGGCTTCAGCGACCGCTTCACCATCCCGATGGCTACGGGCAAGCCAGTGTGGATCCAGCAGGGCACGGCCGACGCGGTGCAGCCGTTCTATCTCGACGCCACCAAAGGCAATGCGCTGCGCGTCGGCGGCGCGCACGACTGGGGCGATCAGCAATCGGCATGGGACGGCGGACGCATGGCGGCGTGGCCTAAAGCCAAGAACACCAAGATCTCGATGGGCTATCTGCAGCAGTCCGACCTGCCGTTCCATTGGGCGCTCGCCAACGCATTCACGATCTGCGACGCGTACCACACCTCGATCCACACGGGCACCTTCACCAACCGCATGTTCCTGTGGAGCGGCACCAACGGCGCGAACGTCGCGGGCCAGGCCTGCGTCACCAACGCCAACTGGGGCGGCCTGGGGCCCTCGACAGACGGCCTGACATGGACGACCTACCCGGAGCGGCTGCAAGCGGCCGGCGTGAGCTGGAAGGTCTACAACAGGCCTGGCAACAACAGCAACAACAACCAGCTGGTCGCATTCGCCTCCTACCGCGCCGTCGATGAGCAACTGCGCGCGCAGGGTTCGCCGAACGTGGCGTACTCACCGGCGCTCGAGGCGCAGTCGCCGCTGTACAAAGGCTTCGGCAACACCATGCCGGACGGCGGCTACCTGCAGGCCGTGGCCGACGACATCGCCGCGGGTACGCTGCCGCAGGTCAGCTGGATCGTCGCGCCGGGTGCCTACAGCGAGCATCCGAGCATGTCGGTCCCGCAGCAGGGCGCCTGGTACATCCAGACGCTGCTGGACATGCTCACCGCGAATCCGGATGTCTGGAGCAAGACCGTGCTCATCGTCAACTTCGACGAGAACGACTGCTTCTTCGACCACATGCCGCCGCCGGCACCGCCCTGGCGCAATACGGACGGCACCTATCAGGGCAAGTCGACGGTCGACATCGGCAAGGAGTACTACACGATGCCGGCGCCGCCCGGCGATTCGAGCCAGCGCACGCCCGACGGCAAGCCCTTCGGCGCCGGTGTACGGCTGCCGATGCTCGTGATCTCGCCGTGGAGCGTGGGCGGCTGGGTCAACTCACAGGTGTTCGACCACACCTCGACGCTGCGCTTCCTGGAGCAGCGCTTCGGCGTGCGCGAGACCAACATCAGCCCGTGGCGCCGCACCGTGTTCGGGGACCTGATGTCGTGCTTCGACTTCCGCAATCCGAACGCGGCCAAGCCCGCGCTGGTGACGGCGCCGACCAAGGCGCAGGCGGACGCCACGTACACGCAGCAGGTGGCGTCGCCCGGCGTGCCCGTTCCCGCCGTGGGCTCGGTGCCGCTGCCTTCGCAGGCACGCGCCGCGCGGCCCTCGCGCGCATTGCCGTATCACCTGCATACGAGCGCCAACGTCGACCTGGCCAACGGACAGGCATGGCTCACGTTCAGCAACACGGGCACGCAGGGTGCGGTGTTCCATGTCTACGACGAGCTGAACCTCTCGCGCTATCCCCGCCGGTACACGGTGGAAGCGGGAAAGATGATCTCCGATGCATGGGCGGCTGTGGCGGACAACGCGGGCAAGTACAGCCTCTGGGTGCTCGGGCCGAACGGCTACCACCGGCATTTCAAGGGCGACCTGAGCACCCTGTCGAGCGGACCGAATCCGGAGGTGCGTGTGTGCTACGACCATGACGGCAACGAGATCCGCCTGACGATCATGAACATGGGCAACGCGCCGGCGGCCGTGACGGTGAGCTCCAACGCCTACCGCACCGACGGGCCGTGGACCTACACCGTGGCGCCCGGCATGCAGATGGAGCCATCGTGGAAGCTCGCGGGCACCAACAGCTGGTACGACTTCACGCTGACCATGGGCGACAGCTTCGAGCGGCGTTTCGCTGGACGCCTGGAGACCGGCAAGGACGGCGTGAGCGATCCGGCCATGGGCGTCGCCGCCGTATAGCGCGCGGCACGGGCAGGGGGCTTACACATGGCCATCATGATCGGTGGGCATCATCGCGTGCTTTGACTTCAGGCGACCAGAAGCCCCGGGAGACGTTGCAGTGACGCTCAACCAGATACGCGCATTCATCGCAGTCGCGCACGACGGCGGCTTCACCGCCGCCGCGCGCACGCTGGGCATGAGCCACAGCACGCTCAATTCGCAGATCCAGATGCTGGAGCGCGAATATGGGGCCGAACTGTTCTATCGCCGCGGCCGGCGCGTGGAGTTGTCCGCGCTGGGGCTGGAGATGCTGCCCCTGGCCAGGCGGATGATCGCGCTCGAAGGCGATATGAGCTCGCTGATGGACGAAAGCGGCAAGCTGCACCGCGGGTCGCTGAAAGTGGGAGCGGTGGGCCCCTTTCATGTCACCGAGATGATCGAGGCCTATCACGCGCTCCATCCCCGCATCAAGCTCTCCGTCACGCTCGGAAATTCCGAGTTCGTGCTGAGCGCGCTCGACAAATACGTGAGCGATGTGGCGGTGGTGGCGAGCTGGCTTCCTGACGAGCGCTACCACATACAGCTTTATGCGCGCTACCCGGTGATCGTGTTCGTGCATGTCGACCATCCGTTCGCGAGGCGCGAATCCATCACGCTGAAAGAGCTGTCGGGGCAACCAATGCTGATGCGCGAGCCGGGCTCGACCACCCGCAAGGCGCTCGAAGAGGCGCTCGCCAGGCAGCGCGTGGCCGTTCAGATCGCGATGGAGATCGGGAGTCGCGAAGCGCTACGCGAAGCGGTCGCCAGGGGCCTGGGCGTCGGCACGGTTTCGCAGTCCGAATACGTGCCCGATCCGCGCCTGAGGCCCGTGCGCATAGAGGGCGATGTCGTCTCCACGCACATCCATGTGTGCTGCCTGCGCGAGCGACGGGACAGCCGTCTCATCTCGTCGTTCTTCGAGGCCATCGAGGCCCGCCCGCTGCGCGGCTGATGCTGCCTTGCCGGGTCATGGCTTCGTATCGAACACGCCCTTGCGAAGCTTGAGCGCCACGTCGAAGAAGGACGCCAGCACACGGCTTTCGCGCCGGATCTGGAGGCAGTAGAGATAGGTCTGCGTCACGGCAGGATCGCCCTCGATGCGGACGATACGCAGGCGAGCGTCGGGAATGAACTCCGCTTCGGAGACTGCACCGATGCCGATGCCGCGCGCGGCCGCCTCCCGGATCGCCTCGCGGCTTCCGATTTCCATGGCGAGCTTCGGCCGGATACCCGCGCGCTGAAGCACCTCGTCGAGCACGCGCCGGGTGCTCGATCCACTCTCTCGCTGCAGCAGCGGTTGCCCATGCAGCTCTTCCAGCCGGATCTGGCCGCGGTTGGCGAACGGATGCTCGTGATGAACGAACAGTATCAGCGCATGCCGCGCATACGGCGTCGCACTGAAGCCCGGAGTTTCGTGGAACCGGGCAAGCACGCCGATGTCGACCGCGTATTCCTCGAGGTCCTTGAACACGGAGGCCGAATTGCCCATGCGGATCGAAACATCGAGGCGCGGATAGCGCTTGCGGTAGGCATCGACCATCTCGATCACATGGAAGGGGCCGACCGCTCCGAGCTTGAGCTCGCCGGACTGCAGGTCGCCGCTGTCGTGCAGCAGGTTGTAGGAATCCAGCTCCAGCGACGCGATCTGGCGCGCAATGGGAAGAAGGCGCTCGCCGACATCCGTCAGCTCGATGCGGTGGCCCTGCCGATGAAAGAGCACCACGTTGTGCTGGCGCTCCAGGGCCTGTACCTGGGTGGTCAGCGTCGGTTGGCTCAAGCCCACGGCGCGCGCCGCCGCACTGAAGCTTCCATGCTGGGCCACGGCGAGAAAGGCGCGGAGTCTGGCTGCGGACATCCATAGATTGTGTCGATAGAACCATGACAAATCCGTGATTGATTTGATATGCGGGTGTCATACGGCGTTCTTAGCCTTGAGGTATTCCCGAGCAACCTCCCATTCCCATACACGAGTCCCAATCATCATGAAAACCCTCTTTCGCCTGCGCCGCCGCCTGATTGCCCTGGTACTTTCCGCAGGCGCCGCCGTGCCCGCCCTGGCCGTGCAGCCGCTCACCATCGGCCTGATCCCCGCCGAAGACTCGCAGGCCATGATAGAGAGCAGCCGGCAGGTCCTCGACAGCCTCCAGCAGCAGCTGGGCATGCCGGTCAAGCCCTTCGTGGCGACCGACTACAACGGCGTCATCGAAGCGCTGCGGTCGAAGAAGCTCGACGTGGCCTACCTCGGCCCGTTCTCGTATGTGCTGGCCAACCAGGTCGCGGACGTGGAAGCCTTCGCGGTTGCGGTCACCAAGAAGACCGGCCAGAGCTCCTACAAGAGCGTGATCATCACGCGCAAGGACAGCGGCATCGCCAAGACCGCCGACCTGAAGGGCCGCACCTTCGCCTTCGTCGACCCGACCTCCGCGTCCGGCCACCTGTTCCCCAAGTCGGGCCTGCTGCAGGCCGGCTACGACCCCGAGACCTTCTTCGGCCGCGTCATCTTCTCGGGCTCGCACGACGCGAGCATCCTGGCCGTGGCCAACAAGAAGGTCGATGCCGCATCCGTGGCGGACCGCATCCTCGCCAGCGCCATCGCCAAGGGCCAGGTGAAGCAGGACGAGCTCGAGATCGTCTGGTCGTCGAATCCGATTCCCGAATCGCCGATGGTCTGGCGCAAGGATCTCGATCCGGCACTGAAGGCGAAGATCGCCAAGGCCCTGGCCAACGTCAAGGACTTGCCATGGGGCGACCAGGGCGTGCTCAACGGCTTCCAGCCGACCAACGATGCGGCCTACAACGTGGTTCGCGACACCGCCAAGGTGCTCAAGCTGGACCTGCGGAGCATGAAGTGATCCGCATCCGGCAACTCACCAAGCGGTATGGCGACAACGCCGTGCTGCGCGGTGTGGATCTGGACGCCGCCGCGGGCGAATTCGTGGTGGTTCTCGGCGAATCGGGTGCCGGCAAGTCGACGCTTCTGCGATGCGTGAACCGGTTGGCCGTGGCAGATGGTGGCGAACTGAAGGTCGACGGCATGGATGCGGTGAAGTGCGCGGACACGCGCGCGCTGCGCCAGCGCGTCGCGATGATCTTCCAGCACCACAACGTGGTGCCTCGGCTGAGCGCATTGAAGAATGTGCTGACCGGCCGCCTTGGCGCCGTGTCGACCCTTGCTTCGATCATGCACTTCTTCAGCCGCGCGGACATCGATCTGGCGCACGAATGCCTGGGCCGTGTGGGCCTGGCGCACAAGGCGCACGAGCGGACCGATTCGTTGTCGGGCGGGCAGATGCAGCGCGTGGGCATTGCCCGTGCGCTCGCGCAGCGCCCCCGGCTGATCCTTGCGGACGAGCCCGTCGCAAGCCTCGACCCGCAGACCTCGCGCAAGGTGCTGCAGTACCTGCACGACGCCTCGCGCGACCTGGGCATCACCGTGCTGTGCAACCTGCACCAGGTCGACTACGCGCGCGAGTTCGCCGACCGCATCGTCGGGCTCGCGCAAGGCCGCGTCGTGTTCGACGGCACACCCGAGGCTATGGGGCAGGACGACATCGATCGCATCTACATGCCGCAACCCGCGCTCGACAGGAAGGACGCGGCCAGCCCCCTCGCGCTGTCGATGCCGCTGATGGCAAGCACCGGAACAGGAACAGGAACATGAAGAACCCGTCTACCCAATACGCCTGGACCGGGCCGCGCCCCGAGGGAGGTCGAAGCTGGTTCAACCTGCTCGTCGGTCTTTGTGTCGTCGGCTGGGCGCTGCAATGGAGCGCCAGCGGCGCCCAGCTCAGCTGGTCGGAGCTTGCCGCGGGCCTGCCGCAGATCATCGATTTCCTGGGCCGGACGCTGCCGCCCGACACGCACATCCTTGGCCGGTTGCTCGCTCCCGCGCTCGAAACCGTGCAGATCGCCGTCTGGGGAACCTTGCTGGCCGTGCTGCCCGCCATTCCTCTTTCGTTCCTGGCCGCGAGAAACCTCCAGAGCAACCGATGGGTGTACCAGAGCACCCGACAGGCATTGAACGTGGTGCGCAGCATCAACGAGCTGATCCTGGCGCTGGTGTTTGTCTCCGCCGTCGGCCTCGGACCGTTCCCCGGCGTGCTGGCGCTGGCGCTTCACGGTGCTGGCATGCTGGGCAAGTTCTTCGCCGATGCCATCGAGGAGATCGACCAGGGGCCGCTCGAAGCCCTGCGGGCGACCGGCGCGCGGCCGTTGCAGGTCATCGTCTTCGGCGTGGTCCCGCAGGTCGTCACCGCCTGGATCGCGGTCGTGCTCTATCGCTTCGAAGTGAACCTGCGCTCGGCGACGGTGCTGGGCATGGTGGGCGCCGGCGGACTCGGGTTCGAACTGGTGAGCAGCCTCAAGCTCTTCCGCTACCCCGAGACGGCCACCTGCATCATCGTCATCACCCTCATGGTGATCATCGCGGACACGCTTTCAAGCCAGCTGCGCCATCGCATCCAGCGCAACGGGCGGCACTGAGGGGAGCCATCCACGGTCGCGGCTTCAAGTCAGTATTCACTAAGTCTTCCGACGCAGGCTTGGCGCGAGCTCCATCGCTGCGGCCACGATACGAAGATAATCCCCGCTGCACTTCAACGGCAAACAGATCCCGGTCCGGCGCAGCAAGCATTGCGTCCATGGCCGCTGGGTCCAAGGTCCCAACACCACCTCACAAGGGTCGGGAGAAGGGGCACCCGAGGTATTTCGTCAGAGAAATTCACAAAGGTAGACCATGCAAAACTTCCCCGCCGGGCACATCCCGACAGCCGCGGCATTGCCGCGCGAAACATCCGCCGCGCCGGCTTCACACGACGCATCCAGCGAAGAGCTCACAGGCTCTGAAATCCTCATCCGATGCCTTCGGGCAGAAGGTGTCGCCTGCCTGTGGGGCTACCCCGGCGGTGCCGTTCTTCATGTGTATGACGCCCTGCACAGGCAGCAGCAGATCCAGCATGTGCTGGTCCGGCATGAGCAATCGGCCGTGCATGCGGCCGACGGCTATGCGCGTGCCACGGGCCATGTCGGCGTGGCGCTCGTCACATCCGGCCCGGGCCTGACCAATGCCGTGACCGGCATTGCGACGGCCTACATGGACTCGATCCCGATGGTCGTCATCAGCGGCCAGGTGCCGACCCGCGACATCGGGCAGGACGCGTTCCAGGAGTGCGACACGGTCGGCATCACGCGCCCGATCGTGAAGCACAACTTTCTGATCAAGGATCCGCGCGACATCGTGCAGACCATGAAGAAGGCTTTCCACATCGCGCGCAGCGGTCGTCCAGGCCCCGTGGTCGTGGACTTTCCGAAGGACGTGTCGGCAAGCAGGATCATCCATGCGGGCTACCCGCAAACGCTGGAAATGCGGTCGTACAAACCCACGTTGCAGGGACACGGCGGACAGATCCGAAAGGCGCTGCAACTGCTTCTGACCGCCAGGCGTCCCTATATCTACACAGGTGGGGGCGTGATCCTCAGCGGTGCTTGCGACGAACTGCGCACGCTGGTCGACCGGCTGGGTTTCCCGGTCACCAGCACGCTCATGGGATTGGGCGCCTACCCGGCGTCGGATCCCAAGTTTCTCGGGATGCTGGGGATGCACGGCACCTGGGAGGCCAACAACGCCATGCAGGACTGCGACGTGCTGCTGGCCATCGGGGCTCGCTTCGATGACCGGGTCATCGGCAATGTGGAGCACTTTGCGCAAGGCAAGCGCAAGATCATTCACATCGATATCGATCCCTCGAGCATTGCCAAGCGCGTGAAGGTGGACGTTCCCATCGTCGGGGACGTCAAGACCGTTCTCGTGGAAATGCTGTCGCTGCTCGATGCTTCGGACGTTCGGCCCGCGCCGCAGGACATGGCGCAATGGTGGTCGGCGATCGGGACGTGGCGCGCCCGGCATTGCCTTGACTACGATCGCGGCAACACATACGTCATCAAGCCGCAGCGCGTCATCGAGACGTTGTGCGACATCACCCGCAATGAAGATGTCTACATCGCATCGGATGTCGGGCAGCACCAGATGTGGGCCGCGCAGTACTTCCGCTTCGAGAAGCCGCGGCGCTGGATCAATTCAGGTGGGCTTGGCACCATGGGGGTGAGCATCCCCTTCGCGATGGGGGTGAAGATGGGCAGGCCCGACAGCGAGGTCTATTGCATCGTCGGCGACGGATCGGTGCAGATGAGCACCAAGGAGCTGTCGACCTGCCTGCAGTACGACACGCCGATCAAGATCGTTCTTCTGAACAACCGCTATCTCGGGATGGTCCGGCAACAGCAGCAGATCAGCCATGAGGGCCGATACAGCCAAAGCTATCTCGACGCCTTGCCCGACTTCGTGAAGCTCGCGCAAGCCTACGGCCATGTCGGCATGCTGATCGAACGCCCGGCCGATATCGAAGCTGCGCTGCGAGAAGCCCGGGCCATGCGCGACCGTACCGTGCTTCTCGATTTCCGCATCGATCCGACGGAGAACGTTTTCCCCGTGGTGGAGGTCGGCAAGGGCATCAACGAGATGTTGCTGGGAAGCGAAGACCTCTGAGCAGGAAGGCGCCTTGCCGACCATCAGCAAGCTGCCGGGCAGGGGGTTTTCTCTGCCCGCTCCTGCAGCCAGCAGGACAAAGCCTCCTTGTCCATGGGCGCTGCGATGTAGTAGCCCTGGCCTTCGTTGCAGTCCATGGCCAGCAGCGCCTGCCAGGCCGCGGCGTCCTCGATGCCTTCGGCCAGCACGTGCAGGCCGAGCTTGCGGCCCAGTTGCACGACCATCTCCGCGATGCGCGCGCCCTGGGTCTCGCTGAGCTGGCGTACGAAAGTGCCGTCGATCTTGATGCGGTCCAGCGGCAGCCGCTCCAGGTAACTCAACGACGAATAGCCGGTGCCGAAGTCGTCGATGGCGATGGAGATGCCTTGGGCGCGCAAGGCGGTGAGGGTGGATTCGAGCAGTTGCGTGGGCAGCGCAGCCACCGATTCGGTGATCTCCAGTTCCAAGTGATGGCCCTGGAGCCGGCTGTGCGCCAGCGCCGCGCACACGCTCTCGAAGAAGCTGGGGTCCTGCAACTGAACGGTCGAGACGTTGACGGCCATGCGCAGCGGCGCGCGCCCCGCGTCCAGCAGCTCGCGCATGGTCATGCAGGCCGTGGACAACACCCATTGCCCGAGCGCCACGATCAGCCCCGAGTGCTCGGCCACCGGAATGAACCGGTCCGGCGGCACCAGATTGCCGTCCTCGGCGCGCCAGCGCAGCAGTGCCTCCAGGCCGACCAGCGCGCAGGTGCCCAGGTCGATCTGCGGCTGATAGACCAGGAACAGCTGCCGGTTGTCGATCGCGGCACGCAGGTTGGACAGCAACAAGGCGCGGGCGCGCGCCTCGGTGCCCATGTGGCCGGAGTACTGCAGGTGCTGGCCGCGGTGGTCCCGTTTGGCCCGCTTCAGCGCGATGGTGGCGTCCTTGACCAGGTCGACGCCGGCCTGCGCATCTTCCGGAAGCAATACGTAGCCGCAGGTCAGCGAGACCTTGTGCGGCACGCCGTCGACCGCCAGCGGCTGGCGCACGCATTCCAGCAGTTGCGGCGGCGACACCTGGCCCACCGGGCCGAGCACGCCGAACGTGTCGGCGCCCAGGCGGGCCAGCATGATGCCGGCCGGCAACGCGTCGGCCAGGCGCCGGGCCACGGTCTCCAGCAGGCGGTCGCCGAATCGGTGGCCCATGACATCGTTGGTGGCGCTGAAATCGTCGATGTCGACCAGCGCCAGGATGTGGTCCCGCCTGCCTTGCCGTGCACAGGCGTCGACCTCCTCGACGAAGTGGGTGCGGTTGGGCAGGCGCACGAGGGGATCGTAGTAGGCATATTCATGCAGCCGCTCCAGCAGTCCCCGGCTGTGCAGCAGCGTGCTGAGGTTGACGCAGAAGACGTCCAGCAGTTGCCGGTCGATGGTGCCGCGCACCCCGGTCGTGTCGATGAAGACGGCCATGTCCTGCTCGTCCTTGCGTCCGATGTGCAGGGCCACCCCGCCTTCCTCGCCGTAGACATTGCAGCCGAGCGCCAGCGCGCGGCGCAGCAGGTGCAGGCCGGACAACTCGGGCAGCTGCGGCACCGCATCCAGCGGCAGATCGACAAGGCCTGAGAACCGGCCAGCCGCCGCCATCACGCGGTACGGACTGCCCTGCTGCATGCCCGGTGCACAGACCAGGCCGTCGCCGGCCGCGCCCAGCAGCGCGGCGAGCTGCGTGATGATGCTGCGGGCAAACGCGCGCAGGTCGGTCTCCTCCAGCAAGGAGGCGCTGGAGCGCACGATGAGTTCGAGGCTGCGGCTGTTGGCCTCGATGGCGCACAGCTGCTTGTAGGAACGCACGGCCGTGACGACCATGGCCAGCAGGCGGTCCTGGGTGAGTTCAGCCTTGGTCCGGTAGTCGTTGATGTCGTAGCGCAGCAGCGTGTCCAGCGCCGGCACATGGCCGGGGCCGCCTGTGCGCAGCACGATGCGTGTGTTGCGCAGGCCGGCCGTGTGGCGGATGAAGTCGACCAGGTCCAGGCCGGCTTTCGTGCTTTCGGTCACCACGTCCAGGATCACAACGGCCAGGTCGTGCTCGCGCAGCACCAGCGCGCGTGCCTCCTCGCCGGAATACGCATGCACGAACACCAATGGCCGCTCGAACAGCGTGAGGCCCTGCAGCGCGGCGCGCGCTGCGGCATGCACATCGGCGTCCTGGTCCACCACGAGCACGCGCCAGTCGGGCGTCCGGCGCTTTGCGTGGGCCGGCCGCCCCGGCTCAGCCGCGCGCCTCATGCGGGCTGCACATGCACGTGGCCGGATGCGAGCGCGACCTGGTTGCGGCCGCCGCGCTTGGCAACGTACAAGGCTTCGTCGGCCAGCCCGTAGGCGATGTCGAAGTTGCTGCCGCGCGGAAGCCAGCAAACGCCGAAGCTGGCCGTGACGCCGCTGCCGTCGGGCAAGTCGAAGGCGTACGCCTCGATGGCGCTTCGCAGCGCTTGTGCGAGCTGCCCGCAGGTATCGCCGCACTGCCCTGGCAGCACTACGGTGAACTCCTCGCCGCCGACACGGCCGATGTGCGCAGTCGCGGGCACCTGCGCCTGCAGACAGGTCACCACGGCCTGGATGACCCGGTCTCCGGCAGGATGGCCGAAGCTGTCGTTGATGCGCTTGAAGTGGTCGATGTCCAGCACGATCAGCGCGATGTCGCCGTCCGCGAAATGGCTGTTCACGAGCTCGATGACGGCCGCCCGGTTGAGCACGCCGGTCAGGGGGTCGTGCGTGGCGCGGTATTCGAGTTCGGCGGCCAGATCCTGCAGGCGCAGGTTCAGCTGATTCATCTCGAGCTCGGCGCGATCGCTGCGCCGCACCAGCCGGCGCGTTTCGCGCAGGAGCCGCTCGTAGGCGGTGAGCAGTTCGCCCAACGCCCGGTGGCAGGGTGCGGGCTGCGTCGCGGCACAAGTGTCGTAGGCCGCGCGCGCGGCCTGCAGCGCCCGGCTCTCGGCATCGAACAGGTCCGGTGGTGCGGCGGCGTCCATTCAGCTCGACTTCACGGGATGGCTCGCGAAATCGATCGCGGGGAAGTCTTCGCTGAGCTCCTGGCCGAATTCGAGGATGGTGTCGTCGTCCTCGTCGTGGTACCAGTTCAGGGTGACGCGGTTGCCGGCCTCCACGGCGTCGTTGAGCGCCGCGATCAGGTTGAACAGCATCTTGGTGCTGGAACTGTTGAAGTAGGCCAATGCGATATTGACCTCGATCTGGGTGCCGCTCTGCTGGGCCAGGTAGTCCTTGAGCCGCGAGATCACCTCGCCGTAGAAGGCGGCTGCGTTCTCGGGGTAGGACTCGCCTCGCAGGCTGAGTGTCCGAGTGTCGAACTTGAAGTCCACCTGGGGTGAACTGGGCGTCGGGGCGATGTAGAGGTTTTCCATCTGTAATCTCGATTCGTTGCCGGGCTTGGGCGTGTCAGATCGCCGCCTTCAGGTAGAACACCGGGGCGCCGCCGTCGCTGTCCGCGGCGTCGAAATCGAACTCCAGCGGTTCGCGGGCGTCGCGAGCGACCGTGAGAAGCCCCATGCCCGCGCCTTTGCTGCCTTCGGGCGTTTCCTCGCGCAGCGTCTGGCGGTAGGCCTGCTTGATCTCTTCCAGCGTCATGCTGCGCAGGGTTTCCAGTTTCGCGCGCAGCGCATCGGCGATCTCGGGCTCCACGGGATTGGCGCACAGCAGCAGGAAGCCGCCATCGCTTTCGCGGCGGATGCAGACCGAGCCGTGGCGCAGCTCGCCGCTGTGCGTGCTCGCTGCGGTGAGCGTGTCGGCAGAGTAGTGAATGATGTTCTGCGCCATTTCCACGAACGACGAGAACAGCCTCCGCCGGGTCGGGCCGGCGACGCCGGCCACCTCGAGCTGCAGCTTCACGGCGTCGGACATGGCGGCCACGATGTGCTGGGAGAAGTAGCCGACGTAATAGAAGATGACCTGGTGTTGGCGCGCCACGTTGAAGAAGGAGCCGTACTTGTCGGCGATCTGAGGGAAGGGCATGGGTGATTCCGTGTCAGGTGCGGAAGCAGAAAAATGTCAGGTCGTCGCGGCGATGGTGCTCGCCCTGCCAGGCCTGCAGGGCGTCCAGCACGGCCTGGTTGACTTGCGCGGCCGTGCGCCCGCGTTGCTCGAGCAGCAGTTCGCGCACACGCCGTTTGCCCAGCGCGATGGCGCGGGGACCACCGACCTGGTCGATCAGCCCGTCGGTGCTGACGAAGACGAGGCTGCCCGGGGGCAACAGCAGTTCCTGGTTGCTCCAGCTGAAGTCGAACTCGGTGTCCATGTAGCCCACGCCCTTGCGCCGTCCTTCGACCAGCTCCACGGCATCGGCATCGGGACGCAGCAGGAACAGCGACAGCCGTGCGCCGGCGAACACCAGGCGGCCTTGCGCGGGTTCGAACCAGAAACATGCGGCGTCCATGCCGTCGTCCGAGCCGGGCGTCGCGTCCTGCCCGTCCATCTGGCCCAGCATATGTTTGATACTGCGATTCACGTTGCCCAGCAGCCGGGCGGGGTCACGCGGGCCGTGCTGCTCGATGGCGCGGTTCAGGTTGGTGGAGGCGATCAGCGTCATGAAGGCGCCGGGAACGCCGTGCCCCGTGCAGTCGGCCACGGTGGCGAACCAGCCGTCCGGCGCGGTGCTGAACTGGTAGAAATCGCCGCCGACCACGTCGCGCGGCTCCCACACCAGGTGCGCCTGCGGGCACGCGCGTGCCAAGGCATCGAGCGAGCTGCGCAAGGTGGAGCGCTGGATCACGCTGGCGTATTCGATGCTGTGCATGATCTGGCGGTTGCGCGACACCTGCAGGTCCGCCACCAGGCGCATGAGCTGCAGGCCATTGCCCACACCGGCGAATTCGCCTTCGCGCGTGATGATGAAGCCGTCGGACAGGGCCTTCTCGCCGTGCGCCACGGTCTTGAGGGTCAGCGCTTCCAGGTCCAGCGCCGCATCGACGATCAGCGGGTCCTTGTCCATGAAGGCGATGCAACTCTTGCGGCCGTACAGTTCCACGCGAAACGGCTTGCTCATCTGCGAGAGAAAGATGTTCCGGTTGATCAGGCCGATCGGCTGGTTTCCCTCCACCACCGGCAGGCTGACGAGGTCGCGGTGCCGGTTGAAGACTTCCAGCACTTTCTCGTTCGTTTCCTCGGTCGTCATGCACGGCACTTCCGTGCAGAGATCCGCCGCACTGGGCTGGCGAAAACGCGGCCGGAAATCGCTCAAATACTCGGAGGTTTCGGGCATGGAAACGGCGCCTGCTGATATATGTGTACTTATGTTATGTTTTTAACGTTTCGTATCCATGACAAACGAATGACGGCTATTGCCGATGGAGGATTTGAGTGCGCAATGCGAAGGCTTGGTCGCCGAGGGGGGCCGTGGTTGCCTTGATGGCGTTGTGTCTGCTGGTCGGCTGCAACGAGCAGCCTGCTTCATCTTCACCCGGTCCGACGACAGCGGCAGTCGTGACCGATGCCACCACCGGGTTGCGATGGCTGCGATGCGCCGTGGGCCAGACCTTGAAGGAAGAACGCTGCGTGGGCAACGCAGAGGCACTGGGTCTCATGGATGCCCAGGCGCGCGTTCAGGCGCTCAATGCCCAGGGCCACGAAGGCATCGACCAGTGGCGGCTGCCGACCATCACGGAACTGGCAGCCCTGCGGCGGTGCGACCATGGCCTGGTGGAAGAGAGCTTCACGCTTGCACTGGGCCCTGAGCAGGCCCCCGTGACCTTGCCCCGATGGTGCGCAGGCGAGACCCGCATCCCCACGATCGACACGGCGCGCTTTCCCGACACGCCAGCCGTCAAGTTCTGGTCGGGCTCCGGCAGCGAAGCCGAGCAGCACTTCTATGCCGTGAACTTCGGCAACGCATGGATCGGCCTCAACGAGGACGCCGAATCCACCCACGCCGTGCGGCCCGTGGCCGACCAGGCGCGCTGATCGGCCTCCGCGGCCGCTCACGTGCCGGAAAGGCTCGGGGCGTACACCCGCCTGCTGCGCCCGCGTGCATGGGTGCCTGCGTCGGCCGAACTATCTGGAACTCCGCTCCCGCGAAGCCAGCCCGGGATAGCTGGCCCGCACCACCTCCTGCAGCTGGCGCGGGGAGGGCAGCTTGCCCTTCATCTCCGCCGGCAGCCGGCCCTGGAGGTGGTACTCGGCCACGCCGATCGGGTTCGACTTGCTCTTGAGCGCGAACTCCACCTCGAGGTTGTCCTTCTCGGCGCACAGGATGATCCCGATGGACGGTGCATCGTCCGGCGCACGCTCCTTCTCATTGAGAAGGTTGAGATAGAAGTCCATCTTGCCGGCGAATTCCGGCTCGAAGGCACCTATCTTCAATTCGATGGCCACCAGCGCCTTGAGAAAGCGATGGTAGAAGAGCAGGTCGATGAAGTACTCCTTGCGCCCGAGCGTGAGGCGGTACTGGCGCCCGACGAAGCAGAAGCCGTAGCCCAGCTCGAGGATGAAGTCGCGCAGCCTGTCGATCAGGTGATCTTCCAGCTCGCGCTCCCTGATCTCTCGCCGGATGCCGAGAAATTCCAGGTTGTAGCTGCTCTTGAGGGCTTCCTCAGCCTGCTCGGCAAGGTGCTCTGGCAGCGCCAGCGCGAAGTTGTGCGCCTTGCCCTCGGCCAGCGACCGTTCGTAGGCCTGCGCCTTGATCTGGTTGAGCAGCACGTTGCGGCTCCAGCCGAAGCGCGCGGTGGCCTTGAGGTAGAAAAGCCGCTGGCCGGCGTCGTCGAGCTTGGACAGCAGGTTGACATGATGGCCCCAGGGCACGGCCTCCACCATGTCTCGCACAGCCTGTGCGAGTTGCCGATCGCCGGTCACCACAAGCGCCTTGGACGCCCGCGGGCGCTTGGCATCGCGCTCGTTTTCTCGCACAAGCTGTGCGAGAAATTCCGGCGCGGTGTAGAGCGCGTGGAACTGCCGCATGCGCCAGAGGCTCGCCGCCGAAAAACCGGCCGTCCCGGGAAAGAAGGTCTTGAGATCGCGCGCCAGCCGGTCGACCACCGCGTCGCCCCATCCGCGGCGCGCCTGCTGCTCATGAATGGCCTGCCCGATGTCCCAGTACAGCGCCACCAGTTCGCGGTTGACGGCCCGCGCGGCCGACAGCCGCGCGCCATCGATGCGCTGTTTCAGGTCCTCGACGAAGCAGGCGTAGTCGAACGGGGTGGGGGCAGTGGTGGTGGGCACCAGGGGAATATAGTGCCTTGCGTCCGGCGGCTTGCTGGCAGTGGCGACCTTCAGTTCGCGGCCAGGCGCAGCTCATGGATCAGGTCGATGAGCGCCCGCAGCCGCGCGGGCACGAAGCGACGGCCTGGGTAGTAGAGCCTCAGGCCACCGAAAGGCAGGCACCACGGAACCAGCAGAGGCTTCAGCGCGCCGGACGCGAGTTCTTCCTCGATGAACCATTCGGAGATGAAGCCGATGCCCAGGCCGAGCAGCACCGCCTGCTTGATGGCTGGCATCTCGTTGAGCGCCAGGCGCACGGGCAGGTCCATCTGCAGCTTCTGGCCGTTTCGCTCCAGCTCCCAGTGATAAATGCCGCCGTGCGACATGCGCATGCCGATGCTCTGGTGCTTGAGCAGGTCGCGCGGATGCCTGGGTGTTCCGTGGCGCGCCAGGTACGCCGGCGTTGCCACCACGAGCATGCGTATGTCGCGCGAGAGCGCGACCGCGATCATGTCCTGCGGCACGGACTCGGCCAGGCGGATGCCCGCATCGAAGCCACCGGCCACGATGTCGACCATGCGCGACTCGCTCAAGATGTCGATCCGCACCTGCGGATAGCGTTGCGCGTACGTGCTGAAGAGAGGCTCCAGCAGCAGAAAAGCGGCCCCTTGCGGCGCATTGATCCGCAGCGTGCCGCTGGGAACGCCCGAGCCGGTGCCGGCCTCTTCACCCGCGCTGCGGATCTCGGCAAGCGCCGGCGCGATGCGCTCCACATAGCGCTGGCCGGCATCGGTGAGTGCCACGCTGCGCGTAGAACGGTTGAAAAGGCGCACCTTCAGCCGCGCTTCCAGCCCGGCCACGGCGCTGCTCACTGCAGTGGTCGACATGCCGAGTTCCAGCGCCGCCGCGCGAAAGCTGTTGCGGCGTGCCACGGCCAGCACCACTTCGAGCTCGGTCATTCCTGTGCGATGCATGAATTGTCCTGATTATCCGGATATGCCATCCACGAAAAGGCGGCTTATCAGAACAATAAACCATTCCTAGACTTCCATGTCACCGCGGATTCGGGCCCCCGTTCCTTCCCCGGCGCCGAAGGCCGCGAGTCATTTCCAAGGAGTCACCATGCACCGCATTGAACGCATCTACATCGACGGCGAATTCGTCGCACCGCACGGCCAGGAATGGTTCGATCTTCACAATCCGAGCACCGAGGAAGTCATCGGCCGGGTGCTGCTTGGCAATGCGCACGATGCAAGGCGCGCAATCGCGGCTGCCAAGGCCGCGTTCCCCGCCTGGTCGCGCACCACGCGCGAGGAACGCGTGGCGGCGCTCAAGCGCATGCACCGGGCCGTCGTCGCACGCGAAGACCGGTTGATGGAAGCCATCCTGGAGGAATACGGCGCGCCTTCGGTGCGCGGGCGCTGGATGGCGACCTATCCGGCCGCCGTCATCGAGCAGGCCGTCGAAGTGCTGGAATCCTTCGCGTTCGAGGAGCAGGCGGGAACTGCGCGGGTGATCCAGACGCCCGTGGGCGTCGCTGGCCTGATCACTCCCTGGAACAGCAATGCGGGCTTCATCTGCAACAAGCTCGCCACGGCGCTTGCGGCAGGCTGCACCGTCGTCATCAAGCCCAGCGAGATGAGCGCGCTGCAAACGCAGGTCATTGCCGAGGCGCTGCATGACGCCGGCCTGCCTCCCGGCGTGTTCAACATCGTCAATGGCCGTGGCGATGTCGTCGGCGAGGAAATCGCACGCCATCCCGACATTGCCAAGATATCGTTCACCGGATCGTCCGCCGTCGGCGAGCATTTAGTGACCGCCGGTGCGGCCACGATGAAGCGCGTGACGCTGGAATTGGGCGGCAAGTCGCCCACGGTGGTGCTGGAGGACGCCGACTTCGCGGGCGTCATGCCTCTCGTGCTCCAGGCAGGCTTCGCCAACAGCGGACAAGCCTGCATCGCGGGGACGCGCATTCTCGTGCCGCGGGCGCGGCTGGCCGAGTTCGAGCAGATCGCAAGGGAAGCGGTGTCGCACATCAAGTCGGGCGACCCGAGCAAAGCCGACACCGACATCGGCCCCATGGTGAGCGCAAAGCAATGGGAGCGCGTGCAGAGCTACATCCGCCTTGGCCAAGCCGAAGGCGCGAAGCTGCTCGCCGGCGGTGAAGGGCGGCCCGAGGGACTGCACAGAGGCTGGTTCGTGAAGCCGACGATCTTCACCGGCGCAACCAACCAGATGCGCATTGCACGCGAGGAAATCTTCGGCCCCGTGCTGACCGTGATCCCCTATGAAGACGAGGCCGACGCCATTGCCATCGCCAACGACACGCGCTACGGACTGAGCGCCCTCGTCCTCGGCAAGGACTCCGCGCGCTGCGAACGGGTGGCGCGGCAGATCGATGCGGGCCGGGTCCTCGTCAACACGCTGTCCCATGAGCCGCGCGCGCCGTTCGGCGGCTTCAAGCACTCGGGGCTCGGGCGCGAGATGGGGCGATGGGGAGTGAACGCCTATCTGGAGCCCAAGACGCTGCTGATGGACGCGGGGGTATCCCGGCGTTGACGGACCGCAGCTTTCGCGGCGCACTCTGACGGCCGATGAAGCGGCATTCCGATGCACCAGGTGCATGGCCGCCCGCACAGTTGTGCCATGCAAACCTCTGTCCTTATCCCCCATGGTGAAACGCTGCTGCGTCTTCTCGTCGCTGCTGCCCTAGGCAGCCTCGTCGGTCTGGAGCGCGAACGATTGCTTTGGGCCGCGGGCATCCGTACGCACATGCTCGTGAGTGTCGGCGCCTGTCTGTTCATGCTGGTATCGGCATACGGCTTTGCGGACAGCCTGCGCGGCGAGCATGTGGTGCTCGACCCTTCGCGCGCTGCCGCCCAGGTGGTGTCGGGCATCGGCTTCCTGGGCGCGGGCGCGATCCTGGCGCGTGGAGAGATCGTGCGTGGGCTCACTACGGCAGCCAGCATCTGGACGGTGGCCGCGATCGGACTCGCGGTGGGCGGCGGGCTCTACTTTCCGGCCGCTGCCTCGACGGTGATCATCCTCGTGATCCTGGCGGGGATCAAACCGCTCGAAGAGGCCTATCGTGCCCGCAGCCAGAGCTGCCGCCTGGGCGTGGTCGCGGACCACGGCGCGGTAAGCCCCGAGACGCTGGAGCGCGGCCTGGGCATCCAGCCTGCGCGGCTGCGGCGCTTCCTGGTGGCGGTGCAGCCGGGCGGTCAGATGGACGACATCACGGTTCAGCTGGTGCGCGTGTCATCGGCCGACATCGACCGCTTCGTGCTGCGCCTGCAGCAGCAGCCTGGCGTGCGCTCCGTCGAGGTCATGACCCGTGGCGGCGGCCATGGCACCGAGGTCAACTGAGCCTGCGGATCACCCAGGCTGCAGCGTAGCCAGCTCCGAGAACCGCAGCGGCGCGTCCAGCGACAACGCGCGCAGGGCGGACTGCTTCTGCGCGGCATCGAGCGCCACCAGCATCGTGACTTCCCCGGCCACGCTGGTGGCGACCGGCACGCCGTCGAGGTACACCACGCGCGATCCCGCCACGCGGGGCACCTTCGGCCCGGGCACCAGCGTGCCCAGCAGGTTGGCCGGGTCGCTGGCCGCCAGCGCGACCAGCTCGCCAGTGTCCGGCTGGCGGCGCACCTGCCGCATCGACGCGATGGCTTCAGGCAACGCGAACTGCTCGCCCGATACACCGGCGATGAAGCGCCCGCCGCGGATCTCGCCGCGCGCTTCCAGCCGCCGGCACACGCGCACCAGATCGCGCCACGGCGCAAGCCATGCAGCCTCGCGCTCCAGCAGGCGCCAGCAGATCACGCCATAGCGGCGCAGCAGCACGCGCACGACCTGCTCGATGGCCTCCGCGGAACCGGTCGGCAAGGTTTCAGCGGCGGGCGGGCGCACCAGCGTCCATCGGCCCGCATCCTCGATGCCGAAGAGCGGCGCGCGACGGCGCCGCCGTGTGTCGGCCGACGCACGCTTCGACGCCGGCACCAGCAAGGCGCGCAGGCCGGCGTAGCTGTCGCAGCGCACACGGCCCTTGGCGACCAGTTCGGCCAGCGCCTCCTCGATCTCGACCGGCAGCAGCCGGGTACCGGCCGCGATCTCGTCGAAGAAGCAGGCACCGTGCTGCGCAAGGTGCGCGGCCACGCGCGCGGCCCGCGAGCCCAGGTGTTCGTCATCGGCCGGCGCGGGTGCCAGCGTGGTCCACAACGCGGCGCTGCGACGCGGCAGCAGCACGACCGGCGTGGCGCGCAGCGACAGACTGCCCGCACCCTTGCGGCTCTCCGTGGCGTTGGGCCGCAGCCGTGTCCACAACACCCGTCCGGCGGTGCACAGGTCGTCGAGCCATGCGCCGGCGTAATCGGCCACGCGCGCGGGAAGCAGTTCGGCCTCCCACAGCGGCGCAGGCGCCTCGTAGCCTTCGAGCTGCGAGAGGATGCCCGAGAGCGCCTCCGGACCGCGCACCCGCGCGGACGCGCCGATGTGCTGCCACTCGAAGAGAAAGCGCACGAAGTCGCGCGGCTCCACCGGTTCGATTTCGCGGCGCAGGCGCTTGAGCGTGTAGCGGTGGATGCGCGCCAGAAGATGCCGCTCGCACCACTCGAGGGCCGTCGTGCCCGGTGTGAAACGGCCCTGCAACACGCTCCCCTCGGCTTGCAGCGCTAGCAGCGCACCTTCGATATCGGCAGGCTGCAGGAACAACGGTCGGGCCAACTGTTCTACCTTCACCGGCCCAAGGCCGCCGAGGCGCGAACGCAGCAGCTCGCGCAAGGCGGCATCGCGGTCCGGCGGTTGTTCGCCATCGGCGGGCGGGGTGATGGCTGGTTGCAGCGGTGCATCGGGCGCCACGGCCTGCAGCAGCCGCAGCCGTTCGGCCGTCACCCACAGCCCGCGCGCGGCACGCCCCTTGCCTTCGCACAGCAGGCGCGTGGCGCGGCCTGCCTTGGCGAGCGTCGAGAGCCAGAGCTTCCAGTCCGCCTGCCGGGCCACTTCGTCGTCGCCCACCGCGCCGAGCATGCCCAGCGCCTCATGCATCTCGTCGGCGTTGCGCGGTTGCGGCCATGCTTCCTCGCGCACGCTGGCGATGGCATCGGCGTCGAGCTGGCCGACATCGTCGGCGCTTTCGGGGTCGCTGTAGCGGCGGTTTTGCACGGCTTGCGTACGGCGCTCCTCCAGCGGGGCGTCGTCGAGAAAGGCATAGGGACGCGCGCTCAACGCTTCCATCGCAAGCGGCGAGGGTGCCGGCAAGTCGCGCGCAATCATCTTCACCTCGCCCGACTCCATCCGGCGCAGCAACGCAAGCCAGCCGTCGGCATCCATCGCGTCGTGCAGGCAGTCGTCGAGGGTCTGCGCGACCAGCGGATGCGCGGGCACTTCGCGCTCGCCGACGATGTTCTCCGCGCATGCGACCTGGTCCGGGAACACGGCCGCCAGGAGGTCTTCGGAGCGCATGCGCTGCAGCTGCGGCGCCACCTTGCGCCCGCCGCTGAAGCGCGGCAGCGCCAGCGCCGTGGTCGCGTTCCAGCGCCAGCGCACGTTGAACAGCGGCGCGTCGAGCAATGCCTGTACCAGCACGTGCAGCGCCGAGGCCGAATGCAGATAGCGCGCGACCTCGTCGAGCGGAAAGCTGTGGCTGGCGGACAGCGACAGCACGATGGCGTCTTCCGTGGCCGCGGCCTGCAGCTCGAAGTTGAAGGTGCGGCAAAAGCGCTTGCGCAACGCCAGACCCCACGCACGGTTGAGCCGGCTGCCGAAAGGCGAATGAATCACCAGCTGCATGCCGCCCGAGGCGTCGAAGAAACGTTCCATGACCAGCGTGCGTTGCGTCGGCAGCGCGCCGAGCACCGCGTATGCATGCGCCAGGTGTTCGACGATCTGGCGCGCCGCTTCTGCGTCGAGGCCGAGGGTCTGCGTCAGCAGTCGCATGGCGCTGTCGCGGCCGCCGACTTCCAGGGCCCGCGCCACCTCCTCTCGCAGGCGCGACACACCGGACGACAGCTCGTCGCTGCGCCCCGGTGCCTCGCCGAGCCAGAACGGAATGTTGGGCGCAACCCCGTGCGCGTCCTCCACCCGCACGCGCCCCGGCTCGATCTTCAGGATGCGGTAGCTGGTGTTGCCGAGCTGGAACACGTCGCCCGCCAGGCTCTCGATCGCGAAGTCCTCGTTGACCGTGCCGATCTTGTCGGCCTGCGGCTCCAGCACCACCGTGTAGTCGCCGGTCTCCGGAATCGTGCCGCCGGAAGTCAGCGCGGTCATGCGCGCACCCTTGCGTTCGCGAAGCAGGTGGTTCACCGCGTCACGGTGCACATGGCCGGCACGCTGGCCCTGGCGCGTGGTGAAGCCTTCGCTCACCATGCACACCACCTGCATGTAGCTCTCGCGCGTGAGCCGCGCGTAAGGCCAGGCGCGGCGTACCAGCGCGAAGAGCGCGTCCTCGTCCCACTCGCGGCAAGCGGTCTCGGCGACGATCTGCTGGGCCAGCACGTCCAGCGGCGCAGGCAGTATGCGCAAGGCGTCGAGCTCGCCACGGCGTATGCAGTCGAGCAGGGCGGCGCATTCGACCAGTTCGTCGCGCGACTGCGGGAAGAGCCGCGCCTTCGGCACCCCGCCCACCGCATGGCCCGAGCGCCCCGCGCGCTGCAGGAAGGTGGCAATGGCACGCGGCGAGCCGATCTGGCAGACCAGGTCGACGTCGCCGATGTCCAGGCCCAGCTCCAGCGAGGCCGTGGCCACCAGCACCTTCAGCGCGCCGCGCTTGAGGCGCTGCTCGGCGTCGAGCCGCGTTTCCTTCGACAGGCTGCCGTGGTGCGCGGCCACCGCTTCCTTGCCGAGAATGTCGCCCAGGTGCCGCGCTGCCCGCTCGGCCATGCGGCGCGTGTTGACGAACACCAGCGTGGTCTTGTGCAGCCACACCAGCTCGGCCACGCGCGCGTACACCTGCGTCCACTGGTCGCCGGACATGACGGCTTCCAGCGGCGTCGGCGGCAGTTCGAGCGCCAGATCGCGCTGCCTGGCATAGCCGATGTCGACGACCGCGCAGTCGGCCGTGCCGTCCGCGCACAGTGCGCCCGCGCCCACCAGGAAGCGCGCCACCTCGTCGATGGGCTTTTGCGTGGCCGACAGGCCGATGCGCACCGGTCGCGCGCCCGAATGTGCCGCGCACAGCGCCTGCAATCGCTCCAGCGACAGCGCCAGGTGACTGCCACGCTTGCTTGCGGCGACGGCATGGATCTCGTCGACGATCACGCTGCGCACCGTTGCGAGCATCCGCCGTCCGGACGCCGAACCCAGCAGCACGTAGAGCGATTCCGGCGTGGTCACCAGCACGTGCGGCGGCCGGCGCAGGTTCTGCTGGCGTTCGCGCTGCGGCGTGTCGCCGGTACGCACGGCGGTGCGGATGTCGACATCGGCCAGCCCGAGCGCCGCCAGTTCGGCGCGGATGCCCGCGAGCGGCGCTTCCAGGTTCAGGCGGATGTCGTTCGACAGCGCCTTCAGCGGCGACACGTAGACGACCGCCGTCTCGTCGGGCAGGCCGCCGGGTTCGAGGCCCCGGCGCACGAGATCGTCCAGCGCGGCGAGAAAAGCGGTCAGCGTCTTGCCGGAGCCGGTGGGTGCTGCCACCAGCGTGTCACGCCCGGCGCTGATCGCCGGCCAGGCCTCGGCCTGGGCGGGCGTGGGCCCGGGAAAGGTTCTCAGGAACCACCGGGCAACGGCGGGATGGAATGAATGCAGGGGCACGGGAAGAAAGGCTACGGCAGGCGCCCGGCGCGCAAATGCGGCAGGTCCTGGCTTAACAGATCGGGGCATGGCGCCCGATCTCAACCCGGCTCAAAGCGGCCTGCGGCGCGCGTACCGGACCACCGTCACGCCGGGCCGGGCCTGGCGGGTCGACGGCATGACGAGCACGCAGTCGTCATACGGCGTGGTCACGGGCTCGCCCTCGTTCCAGCCGATCACGGTGCCCGCCTGGGCGATCACCTCCAGGCCGGTGAACGGGCGGGCGAAGTGGAAGTCATCGCCGCGCGCGACCACCGGCCCGGTGACGTCCAGCGCCCACTGGCGCGGCGCATCGGCCTGCAGCCAGCCGGGCAGGGCCCGCGCGATGGCCGCATCGTCGAGCGTGCCCGCAGCGCGCAGGAAGCGGGCGCATTGGTCCTGCGCCACGGTGCGGCTGGCCGGGTCCCCATGGAAACCGCACTCGACCAGCAGCGCCAGTGCATCGCTGAGCGGGTCGGCGTCGGGCGCGCCGAAGCGGCCGAAATCGCGCATGCGCACGCCGTCCTTGTGGCCCGCGTCGATCACGATGTGCTCGGGGCTGCGCAACTGCCGCGCCAGCGCGAGGTTGCGCGGCTGCATGCCGGTGAGCGTGAGCGGTGCGGACGGCTCGTGCATCGAATGCAGGTCGAGCAGCCAGTCGGCCTGCGCCACGTGCGGCTGCAAAGCCGCGGCGCGGCGGCGCTCGCGTGTGCCGCCCGCCTCCAGGCGATCGACGGACCACTGGCGGTTGAGGTCCTCGTCCACGAAACGCGAGGCGTCGGTATCTGCCGGATCGAAACCGTCGAAGGCCTCCAGGTTGCAAAAAGCCAGCGTCAGGCTGCCGCGCTGCGGACGCACGGCCGCGTCCAGCAGCCCCTTGATCGCCCAGGCGCCGCATACCTCGTTGCCGTGCACCAGCGCGCTGATCATCACGCGGTGCCCGGCCTGGCCGGAGTCGAAATGCCAGACGCCTTCGGTGCCGGTGTTGCCGGCGCGCCAGGCGGAAATATCAGGTGGAAGAAGTTCGAATGTGGACACTGGCAAGCTCGTTCCTTGATGTTGGCGAATTGGACGATGTCCGGGTATTTGACACGACGGCCGTCCCGGTCAATCGCCGCCCGCACAGCGCACGCTGGTAAACCCTGCTCGCTCGACATGCATGTGTCCAAATATTGATCACGCTATTTGCCTGAATCAACGACACACGCCCAGCGGCTCGCAAGAAATGTCCTTGCGAATCAACGTTTCGGCGTCTGGCACGGGCCATGCAAAGAAGCATGCGATCCCCTGGTCGCGCAGGTCACCAACCATCACACCCGCGCTCCGGGGGCTGTCACACATCGCGCAGGGACATCGCATGGACACGCTTCAATCGCTCGACAACGTACCTCAGGCACACGACAGCGTGGCCGCGTGGTTCGATCCGCTGTTGTCCGAACGGCTTGAGCAGGCCGGCTTCGGCACGCTCGGGCAATTGGTGCAACGGATCAACGACACCGGAACGACCTGGTGGTATCCGGTGCGAGGCATCGGTGTCACGCGTGCCGAGCGTCTGGTGCAGTGGCTGCATGAACAGCAGGAAAGCACGGGCATGCAGGTGCACCTGGCCAATCTGCAATCACACAGACGCGGCAGCCACGCAAGCCGGTCGCCCTCAAAGACATAGGGGCGTAGGCCGCCGCCCGCGCGGCGCGGTTGAAAATGGTCGCGCTTTCCAGCGCACTCGATCCATCGACCCGGTCTCGGCGTCGTCAGGGCCATTGCTTCAACGCCCGTCCCCCCTGTCCATGCAAGCGATTGAACGAATTCTTGTCGTCGACGACGATGTCGACATCCGGCAACTGCTGTCGGACTATCTGAGCAACGCGGGCTACAAGGTAGCTGCCGCATCGAGCGGGCTGGAGATGCATCGGCAGCTCGGCCAGCAGTCGATTTCGCTCGTGGTGCTCGACGTGATGATGCCCGGCGAGGACGGACTGTCTCTGTGCCGCGACCTGCATGCCAAAGGCGGGCCTCCTGTCATTCTTCTGACGGCACGCGGCGCACTGCTCGATCGCATCATCGGCCTGGAGATGGGCGCGGACGACTACTTGCCCAAGCCCTTCGACCCGCGCGAGCTGTTGGCACGCATCAAGGTCGTGCTGCGACGCCTTCGCAGCTTTCCGCCCCCGTGCGAGGCCGAAAGCGCCCGGACGGTGCGCTTCGATGGGTGGCAGCTCGACACCCGCACGCATCAACTGCTGTCGCCCAGCCAGGTGGTCCTGTCGCTGGGTGGCTCGGACTACCGGGTGCTGCGCCTGCTGCTGCAGAACGCGCACCGCACGCTGAGCCGCGACTTCCTCATCGAGCATGCCTTCGGCAAGGAGCGCGCGCCGTTCGACCGGGCCATCGATGTGTGCATCAGCCGCCTGCGCGTGACCCTCCAGGACGATGCGCGCATGCCGCGAATGATCCGTACGGTGCGGCATGCGGGCTATGTGATGTCGGTCGATGCGCTCGAAGAGCGCTGAGGCGCGCAGCGTCGACGCGGCCGGGCAGGGGCGTTGGCGGCGCTGGCTGCCGTGGCCGCGATCGCTGGGAGGCAGGCTCGCGCTGATCCTCGTGATGGGCATGCTGGCCGCGCAGGCATTGACCAGTTCGGTCTGGTTCGACATGCGCTACCGCCATGCGATGGAGATGCCGATTCGCCTGGTGTCGATCCAGCTGGCAGACACCCTGCGCGTCCTGCGGTCGATGCCGGTGGAGGCGGTGCCACAGGCCCTGGCGCAACTGGGCTCGGAAAGCTTCAGGCTCGCATTGCGGGACGGGCCGATGCCGCAGTCGCCGCGTCCCGACAACACGCTGGAAGCCGTGCAGGACATCCTGAGCCAGTCGCTGAGCGACCGGCTCGGCAGCGGAGTCGACGCCACGCTGCTGTCGGCCGAACTGGCCGACGACACCGGGCGGTCGGCGAACGCCTGGACCTTGCTGAACGCGCGCGAACCGGTCGGTCACTTCCGCATCGCTTTGCAGTTGCCGGGCCAGGCCGCGCAGTGGATCGAGGTCGTGGCGTCCGAGGCGCAGGGTGGCATCGAGGCCAAGCCCTTCAGCATCGTGGCCGACTACGTGCTGCGCATCTATGTGCTGCGCATCATGGTGTTCGTCGCGATCGCGCTGGTCGCGGTGCGCCTGGCGCTCAGGCCGTTGCGCCGGCTGGCCGAAGCGGCGGATGCGCTGGGCCGCGACCTGCACAGCCCGCCGCTGTCCGAAGGCGGACCGCGCGAAGTGCACCAGGCGGCCCGCACGTTCAACCTCATGCAGCGGCGGCTGATCCAGGACATCGGCGAACGCACGCGCTTCCTGGCGGCGGTGTCCCACGATCTTCGCTCGCCCATCACTCGCCTGCGGCTGCGCGCTGAGTTCCTGCCGCCCGGAGAGATGCAGGACAAGTTCCGCAAGGACCTGGGCGACATGGAATCGCTGATCTCGTCGACGCTGGACTACATCCGCGGCGCGGACCACAACGAGCCCCGCCGATCGGTGGACGTGAACAGCCTGCTGGCGGGCCTGCGTGCGGATTTCGAGGAGACCGGCGGGACCGTCACGCTGCACGGCCACGCGCGCGAGCCGCTGCCGGCCTACGCCAGCAGCCTTCGGCGCTGCGTGCAGAACCTGATCGAGAACGCGATCCGCTATGGCGGCGCGGCGCATGTCCGCATCGATGATTCGGCGCAGGCACTGCGCATCCGCATCGAGGACGCCGGTCCGGGCATTCCCGAGGCTTCGCTGGAGCAGGTCTTCGAGCCCTTTTTGCGGCTGGAGGAATCCCGCAACCTGGCCTCGGGCGGAACCGGGCTCGGCCTGTCGATCGCACGCTCGATTGCGTTGGCGCATGACGGCTCGATCACGCTGCGCAACCGCGGCGAAGGCGGCCTCGAAGCGCTGCTGACCCTGCCCAGGACCGCGGGGTAGCCGCAGCGGCCGGCACGTCCGGAACAGCCCGCAAGGCAACGGGCGCGCAGTGTCTTGCAATGCGATGTGTCGGGGATGCGGCCCAACACATTGCAATACAAATCGCCGCCGCCCCGGCGTGGAGCCCGACCTAAGCTGCCACCAGCCCGATGCCGCGGCCTCGTCGCGGCGCGGGCTTCGCCGACGCTTGCGCGCGTCGACCTGTTCCATCCAAGGGTCCGAGGACCCATTGCCTGCTTCATGAAAATCACGAGAGACATTCACGACCTGATCGGGGGGCTGGCGATGGTCGCCGCCGGCCTTTTCTTCGCCCTTTACGGCAGCACCTACAACTTCGGCAGCGCGTCGCGCATGGGGCCGGGCTATTTCCCCGTGGTGCTCGGCTGGACACTGGCGGTGCTGGGGCTGCTGGTGGCCTTGCCCGCCTGGTGGCGCCGCGGTGCGGCCGTCGCCGTGCAGTGGAGCAACCTGGCCTGGACCATCGCCAGTCTCCTGGTGTTCGCCTGGACCCTGCCGCGCGTCGGCGTGGTGCTCGCCTCCGCGCTGGCCGCGCTGCTGGCCCTGATGCCTTCGGCCATGGGCCTGCGCACCCGGCTGGTCGTCTGCGCCGTGGTGGCCGTGCTCACCACGCTGATCTTTCCCCTGGCCCTGCAAATGACCCTGCCCATCTGGCCCTGGGGCAACTGACTCTCGACATTCCATGGACCTTCTCAGCAATCTCTGGCTCGGCCTGCAAGTCGCCGCCGAACCCATCACGCTCGCCTACTGCTTCTTCGGGGTCCTGCTCGGAACCGTGGTCGGCGTGCTGCCCGGCATCGGCGCGCTGGCCGCGATCTCGCTGCTGCTGCCGCTGACTTATCACATGCCGCCGACCGCGGCGATCATCATGCTCGCCGGCGTCTACTACGGCGCGCAGTACGGCGGCTCGACCGCCTCCATTCTGTTGAACCTGCCGGGCACGCCGTCATCGGCGGTCACCTGCCTTGACGGCTATCCGATGGCCAGGAAAGGCAAGGCGGGTGTCGCGCTGTTCGTGACCACCATCGCGTCGCTGGTCGGCGCGATGTCGGGCCTGATCCTGCTCGTGCTCTTCTCGCCGGTCATCGCCGGCATCGGACTGAAGTTCGGGCCGGCCGAGTTCTTCTCGATGATGGTGCTGGGCCTGGTCGCAGCCTCCTCCATGACTTCCGGATCGCCCGCCAAGGGCCTGTGCATGGTGGTGTTCGGCCTGCTGCTGGGCATGGTCGGGACCGATGTCAATTCGGGTGTCGCGCGCTTCAGCTTCGACGTGCCCGAACTGATGGACGGCATCAACCTGATCGCGCTGGCCATGGGTCTGTTCGGCGTCGCGGAGGTGGTGCGCTGCATCAACTCGGCCGACACCAACCAGAAGCCCGAGAAGGTCACGCTCAGGTCGATGGTGCCCACGTCGGGCGAGTTCAGGGCCACGATCAAGCCGATGGTGCGCGGCTCGGCGTTGGGCTCGGCGCTGGGGGCACTGCCCGGCGTGGGGCCGTCGATCGCGGCGTTCATGTCGTATGCGATCGAGAAGAAAGTGGCCAAGGACCCGAGCCGGTTCGGCCACGGTGCCATCGAAGGCATCACCGCCCCCGAATCTGCCAACAACGCCTCGGCGCAGACGGCCTTCGTGCCTTCGCTGTCGCTGGGCATTCCCGGCGACGCGGTCATGGCCGTGATGCTGGGTGCGCTGATCATCCACGGCATCCAGCCCGGGCCCATGCTGATCACCGAGCAGCCCGACCTCTTCTGGGGCCTGGTGGTGAGCTTTGCCATCGGCAACATCATGCTGGTGGTGCTGAACCTGCCGACCATCGGCTTGTGGGTCGCGCTGCTTCGCATTCCCTTCGCGTGGATGTATCCGGCCATTCTGGTGTTCGTGGCGCTCGGGGTATACAGCGTCAACAACAACGCCGTCGACATCTATGCGGTGGCCGCCCTCGGCATCATGGGCTACGCATTGATGGTGCTGCGCTTCGAGCCGGCGCCGCTGTTGCTGGGCTATATCCTGGGGCCGATGCTGGAGGAACATCTGCGCCGCGCCATGCTGCTGTCGCGCGGTGACGCCATGGTCTTCGTCGAACGCCCCATCAGTGCCTCGCTGCTGGCATGCACCGCCGCGATGCTGGCCTGGGCAGCCTGGTCCACGGTGCGCAAGGCGATGCGTGCCAAGCGCACGCTGGACGCCGCGAGGAGCGTGACCGTATAGAAGAGCAGCGGCGCAAGCCCGCGCGGGCTTGCGCTCACCGAGAGATACGTAGTTCCCCTTACGGCGGCGTCAGACAACGCTCAGGTACGCCCGAGAGCATCCGTTCGTCCGGGTTCCACCCGGATGGAGACGGGGCCGGGGCGGAGTTGTCCGCGCCGGTGACTTTGGACAACCCAGTAAATCGGGAACTATGAAAAACAGGAACCTTGTCAGAGGACTCTTCCTCATGGCAATCGCGCTGGCCTTCGGCCTCACGGCGCTTCGCTACCCCATTGGAGACTTGAGTCGCGCAGGACCGGGATTGTTCCCGGCCATGGTCAGTGCGATGCTGCTGGTGATCGGCGTGTCGACCGTGATCCGGTCGTTCTTCGTCGCGCCGGTGAAGCTCGACTTCAACTTCAAGAACATCTCGCTCATCCTCGGAAGCCTCTGCGGGTTCGCGCTGATTTCCACCTTCCTGAACATGATCGCGGGCATCGTCTTCATGGTGTTCTGCTCGGCGTTCGCAGGCAGCTCGTACTCGTGGGTGCGCAACGTCAAGGTCTCGGCCGGCCTGATCGTGATGGCGCTGGCGCTGCAGAAGCTCCTCGGCCTGAACCTGCCACTCTTCTGAGGCGACGATCATGGAAGTCCTGAACAATCTCGCATTCGGCTTTTCGCATGCCCTGACGTGGCAGAACCTGATGTTCTGCGCCATCGGCTGCACCGTGGGTACGCTGGTGGGCCTGCTGCCCGGCCTCGGGCCGCTGGCGACCATCAGCCTGCTGCTGCCGCTGACGTACTCCATTCCCACGACCGGCGCGCTCATCATGCTCGCCGGCATCTACTACGGCGCGCAGTACGGCGACAGCGTGAGTGCCATCACGATGAAGATCCCGCACGCCAGCAGCATCGTGGCGTGTATCGACGGGTACGCGATGACGCTCAAGGGGCAGACGGGGCTGGCGCTATTCACCGCGGGCTTCTCCAGTTTCATCGGCGGCACGGTCGCCATCCTGGTGCTGACCTTCCTGGCTCCGGTGCTCGGCGAGGTCGCCTTCCTGTTCGGCCCCGCCGACTACGTCGCGATGATGCTGGTGGGTTTCGTGTGCGTGAGCTTCGTCACCACGGGCAGCCTGCTCAACGGCCTGGCCATGTGCATGATCGGCGTGCTGCTGGGAACGATCGGCACCGACGTCAACAGCGGCGCACAGCGCTTCACCATGGACCTGCCTTTCCTTGTGGACGGCGTCGGCATCGTGAGCATTGCGCTGGGCTGCTTCGGCATCGCCGAGATCACGAAGAATCTCGATTCGCGTGAAGAGCGCTCGCCTTTCAACGGCAAGATCAATCTCATCCCGACCCGGGCCGAGTTCATGCGGATCATCCCCAGCGCGCTGCGCGGCAGCGTGATCGGCTCCTTCCTGGGCATCCTGCCCGGCGGCGGCCCCACCATCGCGCAGTTCGCGGCCTACGCGATCGACAAGAAGGTCAGCAAGTACAAGCACGAGATCGGCTCCGGCTGCATCGAAGGCGTGGCCGGACAGGCCGCTGCCGACGAAGCCGCCGCACGCACGAGCTTCATTCCGCTGATGAGCATCGGCATTCCGGAGAACGCCGTGATGGCGCTGATGCTGGCCGCCTTCATCATCAAGGGCATCCAGCCGGGGCCGAACATGATCGGCAGCCATCCCGACCTGTTCTGGGGCCTGGTCGCCAGCATGTGGATCGGCAATGTCTTCCTGCTCGTGCTGAACGTGCCGCTGGTGCGGTACTGGCTGTCGGTGTTCAAGATCCCGTACGCCGTGCTGTTTCCGTCGATCCTGTTCTTCTGCTGCATCGGCACCTACAGCGTGAACAACAACCTGGAAGACGTCTTCATCACGGCCGCCTTCGGCTTCATGGGCTACATGTTCATGCGCCTGGAGCTCGATGCGGCGCCGCTGATGCTCGGCTTCATCCTCGGCCCGATGCTGGAGGAAAACTTCCGCCGCGCGATGCTGCTGAGCCGCGGCAGCTTCGGCGCCTTCGTGACCCGCCCCATCAGCGGCACGCTGCTGAGCCTGATCGCGGTCTTCGTGGCCTGGCAGGTTGTCTCGTTCGTCTTCCAGGCGCGCAAGAGAGGAGTCGCCATCGAGGCGAAGTGAACTGATGTGGCGCAGCATCGGCCTTCGCGGGCCGGTGCGGCGCCATCCTACCGGCGCTGCCGACGCCTGCCGACGGTGTCTTCGCGCCGTGGCCATAGCCTCCTGGGATCAGGCATATGCCTGAGACAACGCCCCCCAGGACCCTCTCCATGGCTCAACGCAAAGTCGCCGAACTCGTCGTCGAAACCCTTCAGCATGCGGGCATCAAGCGCTGCTACGGCATCGTCGGCGACACGCTGAACCATGTCACCGATGCCATCCACCGCAGCGACATCGAATGGGTCCACGTGCGGCATGAAGAGGCGGCCGCATTCGCCGCCGGTGCCGAGTCCTACCTGACAGGCGAACTCACGGCCTGTGCCGGCTCCTGCGGCCCGGGCGGCCTGCATTTCATCAACGGCGTGTTCGAGGCAAACCGCAATCGCGCGCCTGTGGTGCTGATCGCCAGCCAGGTTGTCACGACCGAGCTGGGCATGGAATTCCCCCAGGAGGTCGACTTCAAGTCGCTCTACGCGAGCTGTACCGTGTTCTGCGAACAGGTGTACTCGGCCGAACAGGCGCAGCGGCTCACTGCGCTCGCGGCACAGGCGGCCCTCTCGCGCAAGGGCGTGGCGGTGATCATCCTGCCGAGCGACATCGCGCAGACCGAGGTGAAGGAAGGCCTGACGTACGCGGTGCACCGAGCCAGGCCGGTGCTGCGGCCGAACGATGCGGAGCTGTCGCAGCTGGCCGCGCTGCTCGGCAAGGGACGCAAGATCGCGATCTACGCCGGCCACGGCTGCGAAGGCGCGCACGAGATGCTGCTCGCACTGGGGCAATGCCTGAAGGCACCGATCGCGCACACCTCCCGCGCCAAGGATTTCGTGGAGTACGACAACCCCTTCAACATGGGCATGACCGGCATCTTCGGTGTCGAGTCGGGCTACCGCGCCTTGCAGGAGTGCGACACCTTGCTGCTGCTCGGCGCCGACTTCGCGTGGAGCCAGTTCTACCCGGCCAAGGCCACCATCGCGCAGATCGATATCGACGGCAGCCACCTCGGGCGGCGCCATCCCGTGGCGCTGGGGCTGGTCGGCGACGTGGCCGCCACCATCGAGGCGCTCATTCCGCTGCTGGAAGAGCGCAGCGACCGAAGCTTTCTCGATGATTGTCTGCGCCACAGGAAAGAGGCGGTGGAAACGCTGCGCCGCGACGAGCGTCCGGGCAAGGAAGGCCTGATTCATCCGCAGCACCTGACGCGCGTCATCGACGAGATGGCCGCTGACGATGCGATCTTCACGGCGGACGGCGGCAGCCCGATGGTGTGGTCGCTGCGCCACCTGACGATGAACGGACGCCGGCGCACCCTGGTGAGCCTGCTGCACGGCACCATGGCCAATGCCATGCCTCAGGCTCTTGGCGCGCAGAAGGCCTATCCCGGGCGCCAGGTCATTTCACTTTCGGGCGACGGCGGCATCGCGATGCTGCTCGGCGACCTGATGACCGCCGTGCAGGAGAAGCTGCCGATCAAGGTGGTGGTCTACAACAACGCGAGCCTCAACTTCGTCGAGCTGGAGCAGAAGGTCGAAGGCCTGCTCGACAACTACACCGACCTGCTCAACCCCGACTTCGCCCGGCTGGCAGAGGTGATCGGCTTCTACGGGCAGAAGGTCGAGCGCGCTGAGGATCTGCCCGATGCGGTGCGCGCGTTCCTCGCGCATCCCGGCCCCGCTTTGCTGGACGTGAGCGTCAACCGGACCGAACTGGTGATGCCGCCGAAGGTGGAATTCGCCCAGGTCGCAGGCACCATGCTGTATTCGGCCAAGGCCGTCCTGAGCGGACGCTCGTCAGACGTCATCGATCTGCTCAAAGACAATTTCACGCAGTAGCGTCAGCCCGCCGTGGTGCGGCTGGCCACCAGCGCGACCAGCGCATGCGGCTGCAACGGCTTCCCGAGGTGTGCATCGAAGCCTGTCTCCGTGGTCTTCGCCAGGTCTTGCGGACGGGTGAAAGCCGTGTGGGCGACCGAGAACAGCCTGGGCTTGCCGAGCAGGCGTTCGCGCTCGCGCACTTCGCGGATCAGGTCGTAGCCGTCCCGGCCCGGCAGGCCGATGTCGCTGATCAGCACATCGGGCCATTTCTGGTCGAACAGCTGCAGGGCGCTTTCGACATCGACGCCCAGCCGGACGCTGGCGCCGGCGTCGGCCAGCACCACCGTGATGATCTCGCTCGCATCCGCGTTGTCCTCGACCACCAGCACATCGAGGCCATGCAGCACGCCGCTCATGGCAGGGGCTGGCCTGCCCGCCTGCGACTCCGGCGTATCCGGAAGCAGGATCGACGCTTCGTCCGAAGGAACGACGCCGAGCGTCACGCGCAGCGTTGCGCCGTGGCCCTCGCCCTCGCTGTGGGCCGACACGCCGCCGCCATGCAGCTCGGCGAGGTTCTTCACGATGGACAGCCCCAACCCGAGCCCGCCATGAAATCGGTTGTCGGGGGAGTCGCTCTGGGAAAAGCGGTCGAACAGGTGCTCCAGGAAGTCCGCGCGGATGCCGCGGCCGAAGTCCCGCACCGACAGATGCAACATGTGGTCCTGCCGTTGCAGCTCGATCAGGATGCGCCCGCCCTCGCCGGAGAACTTGATGGCATTCGAAAGCAGGTTCCAGACGATCTGCTGGAACCGCGTGGCGTCGAGCCAGGCGGGCGCGTCGGCCTCCTGCCGGTCGAACACGATGTCCAGCCGCTTGGCCGCCACCGGGGCGGCCAGCGCCTCGATCGCCGCGCTCACCAGGGCGCGTGGCTCCGCCCACTCGCGGTGAAGCCGCAGTTTTCCGGAACTGATGCGTGAGACGTCCAGGATGTCGGCGATGAGCCGTGTCTGCGCCTTGACGCTGCGATCGATGGCGGCAAGCCCTTTTTCCATCTGCTCGGGGGTTCGCCCACCGACCTTGAGCACATGCACCCACCCGCTGATCGCGTTGAGCGGGTTGCGCAATTCGTGCGAGAGCACCGCCACGAAGTCGTCCTTGGTCCGGCTCAGCCGCTCGGCGGCAACGCGCGCCGCCTGCTCGCGCTCCAGCACTTCGCGGCGGCGCGCCTCCAGCTCGAAGCGCTCCGATACATCGAGCGCGATGCCCACGCGCAGGCCGGGCTCGATGTGGCCGGACATGGTCCATTCGAGCCGTATCCAGGAGCCGTCGAGCCGCAACAGGGGAAATTCGCCTTTCCATGGCGCCGAGGGGAGCTGCGCCCCCTGCGTGTGGGCGTTCACGAATGCGGTCCACTCGCCGGGTGCAAAGGCGCTGACCGGCTGGCCGACCAGGACGTCGCGCGGCTGTCCGAGCATGGCGACCAGCGCCGGATTCACGTCGGCAAAGCGCCCCTCGGCATCGATCAGTGCGATGCCGGTGGGTGCATGGTCATGGATCGCACGGAAGCGCGCCTCGCTGTTGCGCTGTTTCTCCTCTGCCATGCGGGCACGGATGAGGGCCTGCAGCGTGGCGATGAGCACGGGTGGCTCGACCGGGTGCACCAGATAGGCGTCGGCGCCGGCGTTGAGGCCTGCCACCTTGTCCTCGTTGCGCACGAAGGTGGCCGACAGGTGCACCACGGGCAGGGTGGCGGTCGATGGTTGCACCCGCAGCTCGCGGCATACCTCGAAGCCGCTGAAATCCGGGAGATGCACATCGAGCACCACGGCGGCAATCTGCCGGGATGCGAGTTCCAGCGCTTCGCCGCCAGTGCCTGCTTCACGGGTCTGGAAACCCGCAGCGCGGATCGTGCGCGCGGTCGCGTAGCGCGTCGTGGGGTTGTCGTCGACCACCAGCACCGTATGGCGCGACCGGTCGATCGTGGTGTTGATCAGGGGTCCGCTCGGCATGCCTATTCCTGTGGCGCGGATGCCTGGCGGGGCCACTGCACCGGGACCGTCACCGAAAACACCGAACCCTTGCCCAGCTCGCTCGCCACCTCGACATGTCCCCCGAGCAGCACCGCGAGCTGCCGGCTGAGGGACAGGCCCAGTCCGGTGCCGCGCAGGCGCTTCTGCACGGGGGAATCGACCTGCGAGAAATCGTCGAACACCGCGGCGTGGTGTTCGGGCGCAATGCCGATGCCGGTGTCGGAGACCGAGAATTTCAGGGCATCCTCGCCCACGCGAATGACGTTCACCCGAACCTCGCCCTGCGGCGTGAACTTGAGCGCGTTCGAGATGAAGTTGCGCAGGATCTGCGACAGCTTGCGGTCGTCCGTGTAGAGCTTGGGCAAGCCCTCAGGCTCTTCGAAGATCAGGGCGGTGGCGGGGTTGTGCAGCACCGGGCGAAACATGCCGCGCAGCGCGGAGAACAGGTCGACCATCTCGAACCAGGCCGGCGAGATGTCGACGCGGCCCGCCTCGATCTTGGCCAGGTCCAGCAGGTCGTCGACCATCTCGGCCAGCTCCTTCGCGGTGCCGTCGATGAAGCCGACCTGCTTTTCCTGCTCCGGCGTCAGCGGTCCGTCCAGGCGGTCGCTGAGCAGGCGAGCGATGCTGCGGATCGCACTGATCGGGGTGCGGAACTCATGGCTCATGTAGGCCAGGAAACGGCTCTTGAGTTCGGTGGCCTTCTTGAGTTGCTCGGCCTGCGCATCGAGCTCTGCATACAGCGCCACCACGCCGCGGTTGGTTTCCTCGAGTTCCGCGCGCAGTTCATCGACTTCGCGTCGGCTGGCTGCCAGCGCTGCTTGCGAGTCGTCGCAGTCGGCCAGGCCGGTGCTGTTCATCGGTTATTCCTTTTGACGGATCACCACGACGGTGGCGTCGTCGCGGTGACGTGTATGGTCGCGCAAAAGAACCGCGGCCACCAGCGTCGGGTCCTTTTGCAGCAGTGGCCGGATGCGATCGACGTTCCAGCGCGTCTCGATGCCGTCGCTGTGCAGGATCACCAGCGCGTGCGCAGGCAGCGCCAGCGAGGCGGTCTCCGGCTTGCGGATCTGCATGCCCGCGGTGCCATGCTGGGTGACGAGCGACTTGTCGAACACACCCGACATTACCCGGCCCACGATATTGCCGGCGCCGGTGTAGGTGACGGTGGCGTCGGCCGTGTCGATGCGCAGGGCGCAGACCGCGGCGCCCCGGGTGGTCTGAAGTTCGCGGTGCACCTTCTGCACGGTCTCGCGCAGATCTCCTTCGCAGCAAGAGGCAAAGGCGGCCGTGGCGGCCTGCGAGGCCTTGGCGGCTTCCGGGCCGTGCCCCAGCCCGTCGGCCAGCAGTACGGTGGTCCGCTCGTCATGGATCGCGGCCGCCCAGCCGTCGCCGCAGACGGCTTCGTGCGGCGCGGGCAGGCAGATCGCGCCGATCTGTCTGTCGGCAACATGCCATGTCCCCTCGGCGGAAGACACGGCGGGACGCATGCGCGCCACGCTCACCGTGCCGCCCGGCATGCTGGAGTGGATGTCGAATTCGCTGGCCAGGCGGCGCACCGCGCCCAGCCCGGTACCCGGCGTGCTGCCCGAGGAGTGGCCATCCTGCATCGCAAGGGAAAGGTCCGCGATGCCGGGTCCGTCATCGATCGAGATGACCTCGACCTCGCCGGCTTCGCCCGTCTCCTGGTGCGCCGCGATCAACAGCCGCCCGTTCCTCGCATGGCGATGCAGGTTGGTGCCCAACTCCGTCACCACCAGTGCCAGTCGACCCGCATCGACCTCGTTCCAGCCCATGTTCGCGACTGCCTGCGCGGCGTGGCGCCGTGCCTCGCCGACGCAACTGGCGTCGGTCATGGGGAAGGCCTTGTGGGTCCAGCCGGTGACTATTTCCACTTGGTGATGCTCACTCGGGTGCCCTGTCCCGACGCCGATGCGATGTCGAACTCGTTCACAAGCCGCTTGCTCCCGGGCAGGCCCAGGCCCATGCCGCTGCCGCTGGTCCAGCCGTCAGTCAGGGCGAGCGCGAGATCCGCGATGCCCGGACCCTCGTCCTCGAAGTGCAGCATCAGGCCTCGGCGACCGTTGCGCTCCACGAATTCCCATCGCATCCGGCCACCGCCGCCGTGGATGAGCGTGTTGCGCGAAAGCTCGCTGGCCGCGGTGATCATCTTGGTCTGGTCGACCAGGGACAACTTCAGCTCCTGGCAGAGCGTGCGCACCAACTGCCGGCTCGCGACGATGTTCTGCTCGCTGAGCAAAGGCAACGTGCCGGATTGTTCAGTGGCCAAACGCGTTCTCCTGACGGGAACGCCGCAGGAGCTCCATGCCGCGCTCGACATTGAGCGCGGTCCGCACACCGTCGAGCGACAGCCCGAGCTCGACCAGCGTGATCGCCACCGCCGGCTGCATGCCGACGACGACGGTCGTGGCCGAGAGGATGCGGGCGATGCCCGAGATGCTGGTGAGCATGCGGCCGACGAAGGAGTCGACGATCTCGAGCGCGGAGATGTCGATCATGACGCCCGATGCGCCGGTCTTGGCAATCTGGTTGGACAGATCGTCCTGCAGCGTCAGCGCTGTCTGGTCCTGCATGTCGACCTGGATGGTGACCAGCAGCGTGTCACCCATGCGAAGAATTGGGATGCGGTCCATAAGGCCTGCCGCTCACTTGTCGCGCGAGACGCGCCAGCCGGTCTGCTGAAGCGCGAGCGCGAGCGCATCGGCGAGCGTGGCCTTGGTGCGCACCCCCTGCAGGTCGATGCCCAGGTGCACGATGGTCTGCGCGATCTGCGGACGGATGCCGCTGATGATGCAGTCGGCGCCCATCAGGCGAATGGCCGTGACCGTCTTGAGCAGGTGCTGCGCCACCAGCGTGTCGACCGTGGGCACCCCGGTGATGTCGATGATGGCCAGCTCGGAGCCGGTTTCCACGATCTTCTGCAACAGGGCCTCCATCACCATCTGCGTGCGACTGCTGTCGAGCACGCCGATCATCGGCACGGCGAGCACGCCGTCCCACAGTTTGACCACGGGTGTGGACAGCTCGAGCAGCTCTTCCTGCTGGCGGCGGATGATCTCTTCCCGCGCCTGCTGGTAGATGCCCACCGTGTGTTGCGCGAGCTTGTCGACGGTCGTCGAGAGCGACCAGAGCGACGCCGCCATGGCTTCGGGGTTGGCGGCAAGGCGGCGCTGCAACGAAGAGAAGAGGGGCTTCTTGAGAGCGAGCAGGAACATGCTGGTGTCCGCCGCCGACTGGCCTTTGGCCGCGCGGGTTTTCGACAGGTCGCCCAGCACCTCGCGCAACGGCGCCCATGCGGCGCTGTCCAGACGGGAGGGGTCGCCGCCGCTCTCAAGCGCCTGGCGCAGCTGGCTCAGGATGTCGCGGGCCTCGGTCTCGGCTGCGCGCCTCGCGCCGGTGTCCGTCAGCCTTGCCTCGGTCAGCCAGGCATCGACGACGTCTTTTTCTTCTTCCCGCACGGTGGCGAGCAGCGCTTCGAATTCTTCTCTCATGAGTTCCTCATCGGATGTTTTTGGAGTCGTCCGGTGAAACGTGCAGCGCCCCTGCCCGAACGCATGCGCCATGCAGTTGAGCTGCTGGCGTGAAGTTTCACTATGGACGATCCTACCTTTGGCGAAGCGTCGGAAACGCGTTGCAAGAAGCGCCAGATTGCGTCTTTTGACGTAGGCTGATTCTTACGGGCGTGCTAGCGAGGAAGAAGTCGAAAAACGGCGCCACGGCTCGGCGGCCGCTTCAGCGGCCGGGATAGTGCCCGGCGGCGATGTCTTCCAGCAGCGTCGCGTGGCTCGGCTCCCAGTCCAGAAGCTCGCGAGTCCTTTCATTGGATGCAGGCGCGTCGGCGCCGAAGAACAGGCCGATCCACTCGAAGTGCGCAGCCGCGCGATCGACCGGAACCGACTCCACCGGCACCTGCATCGATCGGCCGAGGGCCTCGGCAATGTCGCGCGTGGCGATGGCTTCCTCGGCCACCGCATGCAGCACGGTGGAGGGCGGCGCCTTGTCTACCGCCAGCCGCACGAGCCTGGCTGCGTCCAGCCGGTTGACGGCGGACCAGCGGTTGCGGCCCTCGCCGAGGTAGGCCGACACGCCTTTCGCGCGGGCGATCTTCGCCAGCGTGGCGACGAAGCCGTGGTCGCCTCCGGCGCCGTGCACTGTCGGGGCAAAGCGCACCACGAGCGAGCGAATGCCGCGTTCGGCCAGGCCGAGCGTGTATGCCGCGTTGGCCACGCGCGGGTGCACCGCCGGATTCGGCATGTCGCTCTCGGTGCCGACTCGTCCGGGCGCGAGGCCGAGGGTGCCCGACGCAATCAGCAGCGGGCCGCCGGTGCCGTGGAGGACATCGGCGAAGGCGTCGATGGCCGCACGGTCGGTGCGCGCCGCATCGGCCATCTGCGAGAAGTCGTGGTTGTATCCGAGATGCACCACGCCCTCGGCGCGTTCGGCGGCGGCGCGCAGGCTGGCCACATCGTCGAGCGAGCCCTTCACCGCTTCAGCGCCGAGCTTTCGGATCTTGGCCGCGGCCTCTTCGTTGCGGGCGAGGCCGAGCACTTGGTGTCCCGCGGAGATCAGCTCGACGACGCTGGCCGATCCGATCCAGCCCGAGGCTCCGGTGACGAGAATTCGCATGTGCGCTCCTTTGATGTCATTGAGTGACATCATTGTAGGCCTATGATGTCACTCTGTGTCAACACTATGAGGATGCGATGGGTCGCTGGGAGCCGGATGGGGAAGGGCGCCTGCGCATGGCGGCCATGGAGTTGTTCGCGGAGATCGGCTATGAGCAGACGACCGTCGCCGCCATCGCCGAGCGCGCGGGCCTGACTTCAAGAACGTTCTTCCGCTATTTCGCCGACAAGCGCGAGGTGCT
Organism: Variovorax sp. PMC12; assembly: GCF_003019815.1. Lineage (NCBI taxonomy): Bacteria > Pseudomonadati > Pseudomonadota > Betaproteobacteria > Burkholderiales > Comamonadaceae > Variovorax > Variovorax sp. PMC12. The sequence goes on along the minus strand of NZ_CP027774.1, from coordinate 1,095,832 downwards.
CTTCAGCGGATCGGAGGTCTTGCAGGAATCGATGGTGGCTGCGCTGCACAGCGCCCCGATGGATGCAACGGCCATGGATGCCATTGCCTTCGCGCTGCAGGCGCCGGCCGATTTTTTCGACGAGGACCGCCGCGGCTTCGCCCGCTTGCGCGCTGCGGTGATCGCAGCCAACGGCGAACTGCGCGAGCGAGAGCTGATCAAGCTCGCAAGGCTGTCCACGGCGCTGGCCGAGGCTTTGCGCGCCAGGGGATTCGCCGAGCCCGACGCGAGCCTGCTGGCGGAGTCGGGCATCGCGGTCTTCCGCGTCGCATTCGGGCTGTGGGTCGCACCGGCCGAGCGTCGGCCCTGGGGCGACATCGTCGGTGCCTTGCTGACGCGGCTGAAGGCGCTTTCGACGGCCCAGTAGGGGCCAGGCCGCGGAGCGGCGTTGGCGAGAGCTGAAGCTCGCGCTATTTCCGCGCCTTCTCGACTTCAGCCATCAACTCCGCGACGGTGGCTTCGCCCACGGACGCTGAATATTTGTCGATCACCGGCTGGACCTTGGCACGCAGCTTCGCGGTCTCTTGCGGCGGAATCTCGGAAACGACCATGCCAGCCTTCTTCAGGGCGTCGAGTGCGCCATCGGCGGCGCCGCGAGAGGCTGCACGCTGGAACAGCGTGGCTTCGGCCGACGCCTGCGCAATGATCTTTTTCTCGTCCGCGCTCATGCCGTCCCAGGTCTTCCTGCTGATCAGCAGCGCCTGCGGGTTGTAGATGTGCCGGGTCTGGGTGATGTACTTCTGCACCTCGGAAAACTTCGACGACAGGATGGTCGTGTTCGGGTTCTCCTGGCCGTCGACGGCCTTCTGGTCGAGCGCAGGGTAGAGCTCGGGGAACGGCAGCGGCGTGGCGTTTGCGCCCAGTGCCGTGAACAGGTCGATGTAGATCGGCGACTGGATCACGCGGATCTTCAGGCCCGCAATGTCATCCGCCTTCGTGATCGGCCGCTTGCTGTTGGTGAGATTGCGAAAACCCAGGTCCCAGTAGCCCAGGCCGTGCAGGCCCTTGTCTTCCAGCTTGGCCATGAGCTTCTGGCCGAAGGGGCCATCGGTGACCGCATCGGCCTCCTTGGCGCTGTTGAAGAGGAACGGCAAGTCGTAAGCCGCGAATTCCTTCACCTGCGCCGAGAGGATGCCCGCGTTCAGCACCGTGAGCTCGATGGTTCCGCCCTGCAGGGCCGACACAGTTTGCAGGTCGCCGCCCAGCACGCCGCCGGCAAACAGCTTCACCGCGATCTTGCCGCCGGACTTGGCGGCCACGAGGTCAGCGAATTTCTGCGCGCCCAGCGCCTGCGGATGACCCGCCTGGTTCTGGAACGCGAATTTCAGCGTGCGCTCCTTGACCTGCGCAGCCGCACCCGATGCCGCAAGCAAGGCCGTGGCGGCAACAGCGGCTGCCAGCAGCCTGTGAATCAAGTTCTTCCTCATGGCGTTTGTCTCCTCGTTGTGTCATTCATGCTCTTTTCTTGAACAGCGCCGAAGCACCGCTGGCACGCGCGACTTCCTCGACCGTGGCGAGCAGCGCGGGTCCCAGTGCCTCCATGCGTTGCTGCGTCAGCCTGACGGCGGGCCCCGCGATGGTGATAACACCGATGACCGAACCGCCGGAAGCGAAGACCGGCGCGGCCATGGCGGTCATTCCCGGTGCGAAGACCTCGTTGATCATGCTGAAGCCGCGCTGGCGGGCCGCCTTCACGTAGGTCATCACCGCCTTGAGCGTGGTGGGCGCCTTCGGGCCGTAGTCTTCTGGCTTGCCCAGGCCCTTCTTGGCCACCAGCGCCACCGCATCGTCCTCGCTCATGGTCGAAAGCCACGCATGCCCTGCCGCGCTGCACGACAGGGTGACCGACAGCCCCATGTCCGGGTCGTAGCGAAGTCCGTGCGTTGCCCCTTGCGCCTTGGCCACGAAGGTCAGGTCTTCACCGTCGACCACTGCCAGGCGCACCAGTTCGCCGGAGGTCGCGGCAAGCTGGTCGAGCAGTGGCTGCGCCACGTCCACGATGCCCGAATTGCTCAGGAACGACAGACCGACGGAGACGAGCTTGATGGTCAGCACGTAGTGGCCGTCGGCAATGTCCTGGCGCACGTAGCCGCAGCGAATCAGTTCGGTCAGCAATCGGTGCGATGCGCTCAACGGGATCTGCAATTGACTGGCCACGGTGGACAGTGCAACGCCGTGCGGATGCTCCGCCAGGTATTCCAAGACCTTGAAGCTGCGTCCCAGCATTTCGCTCATTTCGTGTCTCCGGTTGCGTGGCGTTGCGACATCGTCACTCTATCAGATCACGGGAAGGGATTTCCATTATGGAAAGTTTTTCCGAAAAACTCAGAATCGGGCCAGTCAGACTTTTCTGCACCCTTTTGGAGATACCTGTGAAACTTCTTCGAACGCTTGCCGTCGCCGGCCTGTGCATCGGCCTTGTCGCCCCGACCTGGGCCCAGCAGGAGCGGGTGATCCGCTTCGGCCATCTCAACAATGCGGACCATCCCGTGAGCTTCGGCGTGAAGCGCTTCGCCGAACTGCTCGCTGCCAAGAGCGGCGGCAAGATGAAGGTGCAGGAGTACCCGGCCTCTCAACTCGGCAACGAGATGCAGCAGCAGTCCGCCCTGCAGGGCGGCGTGCAGCAGATGTCGGCACCGGCCACCACCTCGCTGGCGGGGATCGTCAAGGAGTTCGGCCTGGTCGACTTCCCGTTCTCGGTGAACAACTTCGCGCAGGCCGATGCGTTGCTCGACGGCCCGCTGGGACAGGCACTGATCGCCAAGCTGCCGGAGAAGGGCCTCGTGGCGCTGGGCTACTGGGACCTGGGCTTTCGCAACGTGACGAACAGCAAGCGCCCCATCGCCAAGCCGGAGGATCTCGAGGGACTGAAGATCCGGGTCATTCCCAACCCGGTGTTCCTGGAGACGTTCAAGTCGTTCAAGGCCAATCCGGTGCCGATGCCCTTCGCCGAGCTCTATGGCGCGCTCGAGTCGAAAGCGGTCGACGGCCAGGAGAACCCGTATTCGGTGATCCTGTCGAACAAGTTCTTTGAGGTGCAGAAGTTCGTGAGCGCCACGAACCACGTGTATGCGGCCAACATCGTGCTGGTCAGCAAGAAGTTCTGGGACTCGCTGAGCGCCGCCGAGCAGAAGATGATGAATGAGGCCGCCAACGAGGCGCGCGGCTATCAGCGCCAGGTCAGCCGTGCCGCTGCCCAGAAGGCGATCGGCGACCTGCAAGCCAAGGGCGCGCAGTTCAACGAAGTGAGCGCGGCAGAACAAGTGCGCATGCGCGAGATCGCCAAGCCGGCGATCGACAAGTTCGCGGCGCAGTACGACCCCGCCATCGTCAAGCTCTACAACGACGAGCTCGCCCGCATCCGCAAACAATGACCGCCCGCTCGGCTTCCCTCATGAAAATCCTCGTTCTCCACGGCCCGAACCTCAACCTGTTCGGGCGCCGCGAACCGCATATCTACGGCAAGACCACGCTCGCGGAAATCAATGCCCAGCTGCAAGCGCTGGCAAGCGAACTCGGCGTGGCACTGGAGACGATCCAGTCGAACCACGAAGGCGATCTCATCGACTTCCTGCATGCCCACATCGACGATGCCCAAGGCGCGCTGGTCAACCCCGCAGGGCTGACCCAGCACGGCGTGCCGCTGCATGACGCGATCAAGGCCATGCCATTTCCGACCATCGAGGTGCACATGTCGAACATCGCCGCACGCGAGACATGGCGTGCGCACTCGATCATCTCGCCGGCGGTGAAAGGCACGGTGCAGGGACTGGGGCCGCATTCCTACCTGGCGGCGTTGCGCGCACTGGTCGACATGCAAAAGCAGGTGGCCGCCTCCTGAAACACCGTGCTGTCCGGCGAGGACGGACCGCCAGAGAGAAAACAAGATGAATCAATGGATCGATCGGTGCTGTGCCGGCATCGAGGCACTGATCGCCGCCGCGCTCGCGGTCATGGTGGTGCTCGTGTTCGGCAACGTGGTGCTGCGATACGGTTTCAATTCGGGCATCACCATGTCCGAAGAGGTGTCGCGCTGGCTCTTCATCTGGATGACCTTCCTCGGCGCGGTGGTCGCGCTCAAGGAACACGGCCACCTGGGCGTGGACATGGTTGTTCAGAAGCTGCCGCCCCTCGGCAAGAAGATCTGCCTGGCGGTAGGCCACGTGGTCATGCTCTACATCGTCTGGCTCCTGTTCCAGGGCAGCGTGGCGCAGGCGCGCATCAACTGGGACGTCACGGCACCGGTCACCGGCGCTTCGATGGCCATCGTCTATGCCTCCGGCGTGGTGTTCTCGGTGTTGGCCGGGTTCATCCTGGCGCTCGATCTGCTTCGGCTGCTCACGGGGCGCATCGCCGATGACGAGCTCGTGATGATCCAGGAGTCGGAGGAGGCCGTCCAGCTCAAGCAGATCCTCGGATCGAAAGATGAGGCTCCAGGAGCGCGCAAATGACCATACTCGTTTTCGTGGGCTCCCTGCTGCTGGCCATGGCGATGGGCATTCCCATCGCGTTCTCGCTGCTCGCATGCGGCGTGGCGCTGATGTGGCACCTCGATCTGTTCGACGCACAGATCCTCGCGCAGAACGTGATCGGCGGTGCCGACAGTTTTCCGCTGCTGGCGGTGCCGTTCTTCATGCTGGCCGGCGAGATCATGAATGCCGGTGGCCTGTCCAAGCGCATCGTCGACCTTGCGCTGGCACTGGTCGGGCACGTGCGAGGAGGCCTGGGCTACGTGACCATCATGGCCGGCTGCCTGCTCTCGGCGCTCTCGGGTTCGGCCGTCGCGGACGCCGCCGCGCTGACCGCACTGTTGCTGCCGATGATGGTCAGGGCGGGCCATGACAAGGCACGGGCGGGCGGCCTCATCGCCGCCACGGGGATCATCGGCCCCGTGATTCCGCCCAGCATCGGCCTGGTGATATTCGGCGTCGCCGCGAATGTGTCGATCTCCAAGCTGTTCCTGGCCGCCATCGTGCCGGGCTTGCTGATCGGCGGCGCACTGTGGGTGACCTGGGCATGGCTCGTGCGGCACGAGAAGATCCAGCCGCCGCCGCGCAAGCCGGCACGCGAAGTCATGAAGGCCGCGCGGGACGCGGGCTGGGCATTGATGCTGCCGGTCATCATCCTGGTCGGCCTGCGCATGGGTGTCTTCACGCCGACGGAAGCTGCCGTGGTCGCGGCCGTCTACGCGTTCTTCGTCGCCACCTTCATCTATCGCGAGCTGAGCTTCGGCGAGCTCTACAAGGTGTTCGTGAGCGCCGCGAAGACGAGCGCCGTGGTCATGTTCCTGATTGCCGCGGCCATGGTCAGCGCCTGGCTGATCACGGTGGCGGACCTGCCGTCCAAGGTGGTGGGTCTGCTCCAGCCCTTCATGGGGAACAAGATCCTCCTGATGATCACGATCATGGTGCTGGTCATGGCCGTGGGCACGGCCATGGACATGACGCCCACCATCCTGATCCTGACGCCGGTGTTGATGCCGGTCGTCATCGCCGCGGGCATCGATCCGGTCTACTTCGGCGTGATGTTCATCATCAACAACTCCATCGGGCTCATCACCCCGCCCGTGGGGGTGGTGCTGAACGTCGTTGCCGGTGTCGGGAAGATGAAGATGGACGACGTCACCCGCGGCGTGCTGCCGTTCATGGCGGCCGAGTTCGCCATCATGTTCGTCATGGTGCTGTTCCCGCAACTGGTGACGGTGCCGGCCCGATGGTTCGGGGGCTGAGATGGCCAAGGCTGCGATGCGCTTCGCGCGCCCCGCGTGGTTCGCCGCGCTGGCGCTCCTCGCCCAATCGGCCGCGTTCGCTCAGGATCCCGAGCGCGAAGTTCTTCCCGAGCAGCGCCAGCGGCTGGCCTTCGTCTCTCCCACCGGACTGACGCCGCTGGGCGGGCGGATGCTTTTTTCCGCCTTCCACGCGAGCTCGGGCCAGGAGCTTTGGATCACGGACGGCAGCGCCGCGGGCACGAAGATGCTCAAGGACATCCGCCCCGGCTTCCGGGGATCTTTCCCCGTCTGGCAGACGCCGTTCCGTGGCCGTGTGTACTTCACGGCCACGGACGGCGAGCGCGGCCTCGAACTCTGGCGCACCGATGGAACGGCTGCAGGCACTTCGCTAGTGATCGACCTGCGCCCAGGCGAGGAAGGCTCCATGCCCAGCGAGCTGACGGTGTTTGGCGACGCGCTGTACTTTGTCGCCAACGACGGCAGCACCGGCTTCCAGGTGTGGAAGACGTCGGGCAGCGCGACAACCACCACGCGCGTGTCCTCGATCAACACCGGCCCCCGGGCAGTCGCACGCCAGCTCACGGTGGCCGGCAAGCGCCTGTTCTTCACCGCGACCACGCGTGAGCATGGCCATGAGCTCTGGGTCAGCGAGGGAACGCCGCAGAGCACACGCCTGGTGAAGGACATCCGCCCGGGCATCGAGGATGCGGACATTCAAGGCCTGACCGCCGTGGGCGACAGCATCTACTTCACCGCGAACGACGGTGTGCACGGGGCCGAGCTGTGGAAGAGCGACGGCACCGATCAGGGCACGCGAATGGTGAAGGACATCCGCCCGGGCGAAGCGTCCTCGCGCCCCGCGCATCTGGTCGCACTCGATCGCATGCTGTACTTTGCCGCCAACGATGGCGTCCATGGCACCGAACTGTGGAGGAGTGACGGCACCACCGCCGGCACGACGCTTGTGGCGGACATCCGTCCGGGCGCCGAGGGTGCCATTGCGAGCCCGTTGTCGACGATGGGAGGGCGGCTTTATTTCGCCGCGACCGACGGTGTGTCCGGTGCGGAACTGTGGCGCAGCGACGGCACGGCAAAGGGGACCGCACTCGTCAAAAACATCGCACCGGGCGCCGAAAGCGGCTCTCCGGCACGCTTCGCCGCCATCGGCTCGCGGCTGTGGTTCTCGGCGAACGGCGGGGCCGCGCGCGGCGTCGAGCCCTGGACGAGCGACGGTTCGTCGGCCGGGACCCGCGCCGTGGCCGATGTCGCGGCGGGTCCGCGCAATTCGATGCCGCTGGGCTTTCGCGCGCTCGCGGATGCGGTGCTCTTCGTAGCCGATGACGGCCATGGCAACGAGCGTCTGTGGATCCGCCGTCCCGATGGCCGGGTCGCATTGGTCGGAGACCCGCTCGAGCAGCGGTTGCGCTGATCGCACTGCGCCGCTCCAAAAAAAACACCGGCAAATGCCGGTGTTTTTTTTCATGGAGCCTGCGAACGGCGCAGCTCAGTACACGACGATCTTGCCCGTGGGGCGCGGACTGTGGCAGTCGTTGTAGAAGTACTCGCCGGGCGCGTCGAACGTGTGGTTCGCAGACTGTCCAGGCGCCAGCCTGAAGTTGAAGCGACCCTCGAAGAACTGGGTGGCGCAATGCGTGTTGGCGTTGTCGGCCGGGTTGGTGAAGGTCACGGTGGTGTTCACCGGCACGCGCATGAAGGTCGGGGTCATGGCGTTGACCGCCGTCGACTCGGCAGCCCCTGGCGCATTCCCGGCGGTCTGCACACGTGCCAGGAACACCGTGTTGGGTGTGGGCAGCGCCGCGCCTTCCACGGCCGACCCCGACACCGGGCGACGCACGACAGGCGGAATCGGCGTTGCTGGCGGCTGCACCGTGCCACCGACCTTGAACGCCCAGAGGCGGTCGCCGCGAGGGGCCGAGTCGCCATACGGAATGCTCGTACCGCCAGAGAACACGGCGACATACTGCTCGCCGTCGATCTCGTAGGTGATCGGGCTGGCGCTGATCGCGGCGCCGGTCTGGAAGCGCCACAGCTCGCTGCCGTCGTTGGCATCCATGGCCAGCAGGTTGCCGTCGGGCTGGCCGATGAAGAGGAGGTTGGACGCCGTGGTCAGGATGCCGTTGCCGTGCGCAAGGGAGTACGGCATCTGCTTCTTCCACTTGACGAGGTTGGTGCCCGGATCGACGGCCACCACGGCGCCCGTCATGTAGGTGCCCGGCGGGCGCAGGCCGTTGCTCGCCTCGGTCAGCGAGTGTGCGGCGGACACGTAGCCCATGCCCGTGTAGACCAGGCCGGTGCGCTGGCTGTACGACTGGTGGTTCCAGTTGGCACCGCCCCCGTGCCCCGGAATGGAGAGGATGGGCACGTCCCAATGCGCGTCGTACAGGCAACCCTTCACATAGTTCGGCACCGCGCGGTTGGGGTCGCCCGGAATCGCCGTGCCCAGCGGCTGGTCCACGATGCAGGTCTCGGTCCATGCGCCCTGGCGCGGCATGGGCTGCGTGGGCCAGCTGGCCTGGCGGGCATCCTGCTTGACCGGCACTTCGTCGATGCCCAGCGGCGCGCTGCCGTCCTTTCGGTCGAGGATGTAGTACATGCCGGTCTTGCTTCCGTAGATCACGACCTTGCGATCACGCCCGTCGATCTTCACGTCCGCGAGCACCGGCGACATGACGTTGTCCATGTCCCAGATGTCGTGGTGGACGGACTGGAAGTGCCACTTGTACTCGCCGGTCTTGAGGTCGAGGGCGACGATCGAGTTGGCGAACAGGTTCAGCCCGGGACGTGCGGAACCGTTCTGCGACGAGCCGCCGCGCACGTTGCCGAAGGTCCAGTAGACGAGGCCCAGCTCCGGGTCCACGGCTGGATGGATCCAGGGTGTCGCGCCCGTGCGATCGGACTCGGCGGCACCTCCCCAGGTGTCGTAGCCGATCTCGCCGGCGCGCGGCACGCCCCAGAACGACGTCAGCACCTTGCCGGTCAGTGCATCGGCGGAGAAGGCGGCACCGCGGTTGCCGTCGTTGGTGCCCAGGTAGAGGCGCTTGTCGTGATAGACCAGGGCCACCTTCTGCAGGGCGCCCTGATAGTCGGGGTCGGTGGTGCTGCTCGGATACTGCTTGATCCAGGCGATGGCACCCGTGTCGGTGCGCAGGGCCACCAGGCGGTTGCCGGTGGCCACGGTGAACACCAGGCCCAGGTCCTTCGCGACGGCCACGCCGCGGCGGGTGATGCCGCCGTAGGGCGTGGTCCATTTCCATTTGGTGAGGCCGGTCTTGCCGTCCACCGCGATCACGTTGCCGAGGGCGGACTCGATGTAGATGACGCCATCGACCACCACCGTCGTGCTCTGGTTGTTGCCGGTGGTCATGCCGCCTTCGATCTGGTTGACCCAGGCGCCACCCAATCGGCCGATCGCGCTCTTGTCGATCTTGCGCAGGCTGGAGTAGTTCTGGTTGCCGAGGTTGCCTCCCACCTTGGGAAAGTCCTTGTCGCCGGCGGTGCAGCAGTCCGACAGGTCGGCCGCGGGCGCGCCGGCCACCGGCGGCGGCGCTGGCGGCGGCGCGCTGGATGACGGTGGCGGCGCGGGAGCCGGCGCTACCGGCAGGAAGGGTGCGCCGTCGCCGCTCGAGCCGCCGCAGGCAGTGATCAGCAATGGCGATGCGAGCACGCCGCAGGAAATCAGCAACGTGACCAATGATTTTTGCTTCATGGATGTCTGTCCCGTGAACGGTTGCCGGCGTTACTCGGTGCAGAAAGGCGTGAGGCCCATGGCCGACTTGACGCCCTGGACGACGAGCTTCTGGAACTCGATGGCACCGACGCCCTGCAGGTCAGCGGTGAACGAGTGGGCGTTGTGGCCGAGGGTCGTGAGCCATGCGCGGCCGCCGTCGTAGTACTGGCACCAGGCGACTGGATGGAAGTCGGCGTGGCCCGGGTGCGGCGCCGAGGTGAGCGGTTTCAGGGTCGAGGTATCGACCTTGGCCAGGAACTTCACCTTGGTGGGGAAGGGCATCAGGTTGTACCACTCGTCCTGGAAGGAGAAGCGCTTGGGCACGTCCTTCGTCGACGGATCGTCCGAGACGATTTCGACATCGCCGCCGCGGTTCGGACCGTGGTTGTAGAAGTTCGCGTTGCCGAGCAGGCCTTCGTAGTAGGGCCAGTTGTATTCCGCGCCGAAGGCGTTGTGCAGCCCGACGAAGCCGCCTCCGCGGCGCATGTAGTTGCGCAGCGCGGTGCGCGCCGCGTCCTGGCTCGTGCTGACCGCGCCGTTCCACAAGGTGTCCCGGTTCGAGCTCGCGAAGATGATCGCCTTGTAGTTGTTGATGCGGCCGCTGAGGATCGCGACGTCTTCCGTCCAGTCGACGGTGATGCCCTCGGCCGACAGCATGCGCACCAGGCCCGCCTGCATCACGTTGTCCGGGTTCATCACGGGGTTCAGGCCGGCCGCCATCGGCGTGCCCAGCACCGCATGGCGCGGGCCCGCCGTGCGCGAATAGACCAGCACCCGGTCCGGCGTGGTGGCAAAGGCGCCCCAGTCGTTGTAGCACTTGGGGTTCGTGCCTCTGCAGACGTTGTAGTAGGTGTCGAAGCTGTCGTCGGGCGCCTCCGCGACCGGGTCCGCCGGCGCGGGCGGCGCCTCCTGGACGGGCGCCGCCGGGCTGCTGGGTGCGGCCGGCGAAGCGGGCAGGGCCGTGAAGGGGATGCCGCCGCCACCGCCGTCTCCTCCTCCGCATGCGGTCACGGCCAGTGCCAGGGCCGCGGTCGATGCAAGCCTGAAAGTCAAAGATTTGCCAAATTCCAAGGGAGTCTCCTCGTTCTGATCGATGGCGCAGAGGTGCGAGCGCTCTGCTGGTGCTGGCCGGCTGCTCCGCTGTCACGGAGTCGGCCGGGGGCGATCATAGGAATTTTGTGGAAATAATTTCCATTATGGAAATCCCTTCCTATTTCGAAAACGCGCGAAAACCGCCGCTTCAGATGAGTCGGAAGGTCAGGCTGCCGGACGGCCGGACGGCCGGACGGCCGGACGGCCGGAACGGTCGCGGGCAATCCCCGCGGCCAGATGAGCGGGGAGGCAGGTTCGGGAGATCGCGCGGACGCGCGACTCCCTGACTCTCTATCTTCGGAAACGCACTAGCGAAGCACCAGCACGGGCAGCGTCGAGTGCGCCAGCACGTGCTGCGTCTCACTGCCCAGCAGCAGGCGCTTGATGCCCTTGCGTCCGTGCGAGGCCATCACGATCAGGTCGCTCTTGTATTTCTTCGCCGCCGCGATGATCGATTCCGCCACCAGATCGGAGTTGGCCGTCGCCGTCTTGATCCGCACGCCGCTTTCCTTGGCGCGCGCGCTCACGGTGTCGAGCATTGCCTGTGCCTTCTCGGCCCACTGTTTCTCGATGCGCCCGATGTCTTCCGCCGAAAAAGTCATGGAGCCCTCCAGGTAGCTCCTGGGATAGCGCGGAATCACGTTGAGCGCCACGAGGTCGGCGTCGTTCTGGGCGGCGAGTGCGATCGCGCTCGTCACGGCCTTCTTCGAGAGCGTGGAGCCGTCGGTGGCAACGAGGATGCGTTTGAACATGAGGGGTCTCCGGGGAAGGTGTTGCGCGAGCTTAGGCAGGCCCGCGCCCCGCGCGTTGATGCAGATCAACAAGCGAGGCTGAGTCCGGCCTTAGCCTCGCTGCGATGCACGCCGCGCTCGCCTCGTTCTCTCCGCATCCATCCTCCGCACCCGCTGCAACGTCCGCAGCCGAGAGCTGGCGGCTGCTCGACGACCCGCTGGAGTGGCCGGCCTTCAGCCAGCTGGAGCAGGGGGATGCGGCCACGGGCCGATGGGCCTCGCAGGTCGCGGTCGAGGGCATGCACTGCGCCGCCTGCGCCTTCACCGTCGAAGATGCGCTGCGTAAAGTGCCGGGCGTGATCGAAGCGCAGGTCAACGCCGCGAGCAGGCGCGCGCGCGTGGTGTGGTCGGCCGCGGCCACGCGGCCCTCGCGCTGGTTCGAGGCCTCGGCCGCGGCCGGCTACCCGCTGCTTCCCGCCGACAGCCAGCCGGCGAGCCGGCAGCGCGCGCGCGAACTGCGCATGGCGCTCTGGCGCTGGCTGGTCTCGGGCTTCTGCATGATGCAGGTCATGATGTACGCCTACCCGGCCTACATCGCCAGGCCCGGCGACATGACGGCCGACGCGGCCCAGCTGCTGCGCTGGGCCTCCTGGGTGCTCACGCTGCCCGTCTTGCTGTTCTCCTGCGGTCCATTCTTTCGCAGCGCCTGGCGCGACCTGCGCACGGGGCGCATCGGCATGGACCTGCCCGTCGCCTTCGGCGTGCTCACGACCTTCGCCGTCAGCAGCGCCGCCACCTTCGACAGCGGCGGGCCGCTGGGCCACGAGGTCTATTTCGACTCGCTGACGATGTTCGTCTTCTTCCTTCTGACCGGCCGCTGGCTGGAGGCGCGCCTGCGCGAGCGAACCGCCGGATCGCTCGAGGCCCTGATGCACCGGCTTCCCGACAGCGTGGAGCGGTTGGCCCGCGACGGCAGCTGGGTCCGCGTGGCCGCGCGCGGGCTCGCCGCCGGCGACGTGGTCCGGGTGCGCCCCGGCGAGGCGTTCCCGGCCGATGGCGTGGTGATCGACGGCGACACCAGCGCCGACGAGGCCCTGCTCACCGGCGAATCACGCCCCGTGCCGCGCCTTTGCGGCGACCGGGTGCTGGCCGGCAGCCACAACCTGTCGGCGGTGGTCCAGGTGCGCATCGAATCGGTGGGCGAGGGCACGCGCTTTGCCCAGATCGCGCGACTGATGGAAAGCGCGGCGCTGAACAAGCCGCGCCTGGCGCTGCTGGCGGACCGGGTGGCGCGGCCTTTCCTCGTCGTGGTGCTGGCCTGCGCGGTGGGCGCCGCGGCGTTCTGGTGGCGGGTGGACCCGGGCCGGGCGTTGATGGTGGCGGTGGCGGTGCTGATCGTGACCTGCCCGTGCGCGCTTTCGCTGGCGGCGCCGGCCGCCATGCTCGCGAGCGCCGGCGCGCTGGCGCGCGGCGGGGTGCTGACGTCCAACCTGCAGGCGCTGGAGGCCCTGGCATCCGTCGACACCGTGGTGTTCGACAAGACCGGCACCTTGACCGACGACGTGCCGCGCCTGGAGCGCATCTATTGCCGGCAGGGCCTGCGGCCCGGCGATGCGCTGGAGATGGCGGCCGCGCTCGCGGCGCAATCGCTGCATCCGGTCGCGCAGGCACTGGTGAAGGCATGGCATGCGCAGTTCCGCACCCCGCCCGGCTGGAACGTGGCGCATGCCGGCGAGACCGCCGGCCTCGGGCTCGAAGGCCTCATGCAGCGCGCGCGCGATCGCTCGGGCGCTCCGCTGCACGTGCGCCTCGGGTCGGCCGCGTTCTGCGGCGTGCCACCGCTGCAGGTGGAAGCAGCGCAGGTCCATCTGCGCGACGCACAGGGTTGGGTCGCCAGCTTCGTGCTGGCCGAGGAACTGCGCGCGGATGCCGGTGCGGCCGTGGCGGCCCTGCGTGCGCAGGGAGTGACGGTGCGGCTGCTGTCGGGCGACCGCGAGAGCACGGCGAAGGACGTCGGCGCGCAGGCCGGCATTGCCTTCGCACAGGGCGACTGCACGCCGGAGGACAAGCTCGACGTGCTGTGGCGGCTGCAGGCCGAGGGCCGGCGAATCGCGATGGTGGGCGACGGGCTGAACGACGGCCCTTCGCTGGCACGCGCGGATGCCTCCTTCGCCTTCGGCCGCGCCGTGCCGCTGTCGCGGGCGCGCGCGGACTTCGTGGTGCTGGGTGACCGGCTGTGCGCCGTTCCGCAGGCGATCGCGCAGGCACGCCGGACCGTGCGCGTGGTGCGCCAGAACCTCGCGTGGGCCGCGGGCTACAACGCGCTGTGCGTGCCGCTCGCCGTCGTCGGCTGGCTGCCGGCGTGGCTCGCGGGCCTGGGCATGGCCGCCAGCTCGCTGGTGGTGGTCCTCAATGCGGCGCGGCTCGCCGCCACCGGCCCGGCGGTGCGCTGATGGACATCCTCTTCCTGCTCATCCCGCTGTCGGTGGTGCTGGTGCTCGCGATCCTCGGCGGGCTCTGGTGGGCGATCGAGCGCGGCCAGTTCGAGGACATCGAGGTCGAGGGCGACCGCATCCTGCACAACGATTGATTTGCATCAAGGCTCGCGAGCGGGGCCCCGGAGAGACTTCCCGTCATCCAACAAGAGGCCCGACGATGCAAGCAACGCACCCACCCGCCGCGACATTCGACGACACGGTCGTGCGGCAGTTCGCTCTCATGTCCGTGGTCTGGGGGGTGGTCGGCATGCTGGTCGGCGTGATCATCGCCTCCCAGCTGACATGGCCCGAACTCAACCTCGGCATTCCATGGCTCAGCTACGGGCGGCTGCGGCCGCTGCATACCAACGCGGTGATCTTCGCGTTCGGCGGCTGCGCGCTGATGGCCACGAGCTTCCACGTGGTGCAGCGCACCTGCCAGGTCCGGCTGTTCGCACCCGCGCTCGCTTCCTTCGTGTTCTGGGGTTGGCAGCTGGTGATCGTGGCGGCCGCCATCAGCCTGCCGCTGGGCTACACCCGAGGCAAGGAATACGCCGAGCTCGAATGGCCCATCGGCATCCTGATCGCCGTGGTCTGGGTGGCCTATGCGATCGTGTTCTTCGGCACCATCGGCAGGCGCAAGGTCCGCCACATCTACGTGGCCAACTGGTTCTACGGCGCGTTCATCATCGCGGTGGCGCTGCTGCACATCGTGAACGGCGCGGTGGTTCCCGCCGGCTGGATGAAGAGCTACTCGGCCTATGCGGGCGTGCAGGATGCGATGGTGCAGTGGTGGTACGGCCACAACGCCGTCGGCTTCTTCCTCACGGCCGGCTTCCTGGGGATGATGTACTACTACATCCCCAAGCAGGCGGGCCGCCCGGTGTATTCGTACCGGCTGTCCATCGTGCACTTCTGGGCGCTGATCTTCACCTACATGTGGGCGGGGCCCCACCACCTGCACTACACCGCGCTGCCCGACTGGACTCAGTCGCTGGGCATGGTGTTCTCGCTGATCCTGCTGGCGCCGAGCTGGGGCGGCATGATCAACGGCGTGATGACGCTCTCGGGCGCCTGGCACAAGCTGCGCACTGATCCGATCCTGCGCTTCCTGATCGTGGCGCTGTCGTTCTACGGCATGTCGACCTTCGAAGGGCCGATGATGTCCATCAAGACGGTCAACGCCCTGAGCCACTACACCGACTGGACCGTCGGCCATGTGCACTCCGGAGCGCTCGGCTGGGTTGGCTTCATCAGCATGGGCTCGCTGTACTACCTGATCCCGCGCATGTACGGCCGCACCACCATGTACAGCGTGAAGGCCATCGAGGCGCATTTCTGGATCGCCACCATCGGCATCGTGCTGTACATCGCGGCCATGTGGATCGCCGGCGTGATGCAGGGCCTGATGTGGCGCGCCATCAACCCCGACGGCACGCTCACCTATACCTTCGTGGAGAGCGTGAAGGCCACCTTCCCGTTCTACGTGGTGCGCCTGATCGGCGGCCTGCTCTACCTGAGCGGGATGCTGGTGATGGCCTGGAACGTCTGGATGACCGTCATCTCGGGCTTCTCGGTGCGCGCCAGTGTTCCGCCCGCCATCGCCCACGCCTGAGGACATCCATGAACAACCCCAAGACACCCGCGTCCACCGGCTTCTCCCACGAGAAGATCGAGACCAACAACCTGTTGATGATCGTCCTGATCCTGGTGGTCGTGGCCATCGGCGGCCTCGTCGAGATCGTGCCGCTCTTCTTCCAGAAGTCCACCACCGAAGCGGTGCAGGGCGTCAAGCCGCTCACGCCGCTGCAGCTCGCCGGACGCGACATCTACCTTCGCGAGGGTTGCTACAACTGCCACTCGCAGATGATCCGCCCCTTCCGCTCGGAGACGCTGCGCTATGGCCACTACTCCGTGGCCGGCGAGTTCGTCTACGACCACCCGTTCCAGTGGGGCAGCAAGCGCACCGGCCCCGACCTGCAGCGCGTGGGCGGCAAGTACAGCGACGAATGGCATCGCATCCACCTGAACAATCCGCGCGACCTCGTGCCCGAGTCGAACATGCCGGCCTATACATGGCTTGAAAAGAGCCTGGTCGACGCAGAGTCCCTGCCGGCCCACATGCGCGCGCTGCGCGTCGCCGGCGTGCCCTACACCGACGCGGAGATCGCCAAGGCCCGCGAAGAGGTCACGGGCAAGACCGAGATGGAGGCCACCGTGGCCTACCTGCAGTCGCTGGGCCTGGCGCTCAAGTAGGCAGGGAAGGAGCGAAACCATGATCGACATCACCACCTTGCGCGTCGCCGCCACCGTCGTCTGCTTCGTGCTTTTCATCGGCATCGTGATCTGGGCGTACTCGCGGCGCAATGCGCGCGACTTCCAGGAAGCGGCCCGCCTGCCGTTCGAGCAGGACTGAAGGAGACCCCACATGAGCGATTTCATCAGCCATTTCTGGTCGAACTACGTTGCCGTGGCGTCGCTGCTGAGCATCCTCGGCTGCGTGCTGCTGCTATGGCTGACGGCGCGAAAGCGCGTGCCGGCCAGCGCCGACAACACCACCGGCCATGTCTGGGACGAAGACCTGCGCGAAGCCAACAACCCTCTCCCCATGTGGTGGATCGGGCTGTTCGTGCTGACCATCGTTTTTTCTCTGGGCTATCTGGCTGTCTTCCCCGGCCTGGGGAGCTTCGGGGGGCGGTCCGGCTGGAGCTCGCGCAGCGCCTATGACGCCGAGGTCGCCCAGGCCACGCAGGCCCTCGCCCCGGTCTATGCCCGCTTCACGGCCATGCCTGTCGAGGAGGTGGCGCGCGACCCGCAGGCCAGGGGCATCGGCGAGCGCCTGTTCATGAACAACTGCGCCCAGTGCCATGGCTCCGATGCGCGCGGGAGCAAGGGATTTCCCAATCTCACCGACAAGGACTGGCTGCACGGCGGCACGCCCGACAAGATCGTCGAGACCATCACCAACGGGCGCATCGGCGTCATGCCGCCCATGGCCGCGGCGGTCGGGACGACGGAGGACGTGAAGAATCTGGCCAACTACGTGCTGAGCCTGTCGGGTGAGCCGCATGATTCGGTGCGCGCCGGCCTTGGCAAGTCGAAGTTCACGGCCTGCGCGGCCTGCCATGGGATCGGCGGCGTCGGCAACCAGGCGCTGGGGGCACCCAACCTCAGCGACAAGATCTGGCTGCATGGCTACGGCGAGGCCGCCATCATCCAGATGATCAACGAGGGCAAGCGCAACGAGATGCCGGCGCAGCAGGGCCGGCTCACCGAGGCACAGATCAAGCTGCTGGCCTCGTATGTGTGGGGCTTCTCGAACACGAACGCCACCTCCGCCGCCGCGCCCGCGGCGGCCGGACCCTGAGGCCGCGCGTCCATGCCGCGCAAGATCATTCCCATTGCCAGCGCGCCGGCAGCCGAGGAGGTCGGCCTCTACGAGGCTTCGAAGAAGATCTATCCCCGCACCGTGCGCGGCGTGTTCGCGCGCTGGCGCTGGGCCTTGGTCTTCCTGACCCAGCTCGTGTTCTACGGCATGCCCTGGGTGGAGTGGGGCGGGCGGCAGGTGGTGCTGTTCGACCTGGCCGCGCGCCGCTTCTTCATCTTCGGCTTGGTGCTGTACCCGCAGGACCTGATCTATCTGTCGGGCCTGCTGGTCATCAGCGCGCTGTCGCTGTTCCTGTTCACCGCGGTGGCGGGCCGCCTGTGGTGCGGCTACGCCTGCCCGCAGACGGTCTACACAGAGATCTTCATGTGGGTGGAGCACAGGATCGAGGGCAACCGCACCGCGCGCATGCGGCTGGACGCCGAGCCGATGTCGCTCGAGAAGCTGGTGAAGAAGTGGGCCAAGCACATCATCTGGATCGGCATCGCGCTGTGGACCGGTTTCACCTTCGTGGGGTACTTCACGCCCATCCGCGAGCTGGGCATGGCCTTCCTGCAGACGCAGATGGGCTCCTGGGAAGTGTTCTGGGTCTTCTTCTACGGCCTGGCCACCTACGGCAACGCCGGCTTCATGCGCGAGCAGGTCTGCAAGTACATGTGCCCCTATGCGCGGTTCCAGAGCGCCATGTTCGACCGCGACACGCTCATCGTCACCTACGACCCCGCACGCGGCGAGCCGCGCGCGCCGCGCCGCAAGGGGCCGGACCCCCGCACGCTGGCGCTGGGCGACTGCATCGACTGCGGCCTGTGCGTCCAGGTATGCCCGACCGGCATCGACATCCGCGAAGGCCTGCAGTACGAATGCATCGGCTGCGGCCTGTGCGTGGATGCCTGCGACACCGTCATGACGAAGATGGGCTATGCGCCGCGGCTGATCCGCTACGACACGCACAACGGCATGGAAGGCCGCTGGAGCCGCCGCCAGCTGCTGCGCCGCGTGCTGCGCCCGCGCGTGCTGGTCTACGCGTCGATCCTCGCGCTGCTGGTGACCGGTTTGCTGGCCAGCCTCGTCACGCGCACGCCGCTGAAGGTGGACGTGGTGCGCGACCGCGCCTCGCTCGCGCGGATCGTGGAAGGCGGGCGCCTAGAGAACGTCTACCGGCTCCAGATCATGAACGCCACCGAGCAGCCGCAGCGCTACCGGATCGCCGCGCACGGCATCGAGGGCCTCAGTGTCTCGCCGGAAGAAGCGGTTGCGGTCGAGCCGGCCCAGTCGCGCTGGGTCGCGGTGCGTCTGCAGGTGCCTTACGGCGCAGCGCCGGCCGGCTCCCACACGGTGCACTTCGACATCCGGGAAGAGGGTGGCGCGGTGCAGGTCTCCGAAAAAGCGGTCTTCCTGGTGCCGCGCTGAAAGGTCGAGATGAACACGATGGCAACAACAACACCCGAACCCGCGGCGCTCGCATGGTGGCGCTACCCGATGGTCTGGATGGTGATCGCGGGGCCCGCGGTGGTGGTGGTCGCGGGCTTCGTGACGCTCTGGCTCGCGCTCTCCCGCCCCGAAGCACTGGTGTCCGAGGACTACTACCGCGAGGGCATCGAGATCAACAAGACGCTGGGCGACAAGAAACTCATGCCCGCGCTCGCAGGGCGAAACCATGCGCTCACGCCCGCCGAGGATGTGCCGCCGCCGTCGGGGAGGCCCGGGTCATGAACGGGTGGCGCCAGCTGGCGACCATCCTCTGGCCCTCCTTCCTGGTGGCTTGCGGCATGGAGGTGCTGGTGTTCGCGCTGTTCGATCCGCTCAACACCTTCTGCGGCGCCGATGCGCTGCGGATGTCCCGCCAGAGCCTGTACACGGCGGCGTTCTTCGTCTTCTGGCTGATGGCGGCGGCATCGAGCGCCTGCACCGTGCTGCTCGCCAGGCCGCCGGCGGCCGAGCGCCGAGGCGCGCCACCTCAAACATTTTCGGGATGAACATGTCCTCAGCAGCTGTCCTCGACGTTCCCGCGCCTGCCTTGCCGATCGAACTGCTGCGGCAGTTCGACGTTCCCGGGCCGCGCTACACCTCCTATCCCACCGCCGACCGTTTCGTAGAGGCCTTCGGCGAAGACGACTATCTGCAGGCCCTGCGCGAGCGACGCGACGCCGGCGCGCAAGCGGCGCCGCTGTCGCTCTACGTGCACATCCCGTTCTGCGAATCGCTGTGCTACTACTGCGCCTGCAACAAGGTCGTCACGCGCCACAAGGAGCGGGGACGCCAGTACCTGGCTTACCTGGCGCGCGAGATCGAGCTGCAGGCGGCGCAGCTGGGGCGCGGCGCGACCGTGAGCCAGCTGCACCTGGGCGGCGGCTCGCCGACCTTCCTGGACGACCAGGAACTGGCCGAGCTCGCCGCGCTGCTGCACCGCTCCTTCTGCTTCGAGCGCGGCGGCGAGCGGTCGATAGAGATCGATCCGCGCACCGTCGACGCGCAGCGGCTGTCGGACCTGGCAGCGCTGGGGTTCAACCGCCTGAGTTTCGGCGTGCAGGACTTCGACCCCGCGGTGCAGCAAGCCGTGCACCGCGTTCAGCCGGCGTCGCAGGTCTTCTCTCTGATGGCGGCCGCGCGTGCACTGGGGTTCGAGTCGATCAACGTGGACCTGATCTACGGGTTGCCGCGGCAGAACGATGCCTCCTTCGAACGCACGCTGTCGCAGATCCGCGAACTGCGGCCCGATCGCATCGCGCTGTACGCCTACGCGCACCTGCCGGAGCGCTTCAAGCCGCAGCGTCGCATCCTGGCCGAGGAACTGCCGGATGCGGCCGGGCGCGTGCGCATGCTCGCGCGAGCGATCGACGTGCTCACGGCAGCCGGCTACGTGTACATCGGCATGGATCATTTCGCGTTGCCAGACGATCCGCTTGCCGTCGCGAAGCGGCACGGAACGCTGCAGCGCGACTTCCAGGGCTACGGCACGCGGCCCGATGGCGACCTCATAGCGCTGGGCGTCTCCGCCATCGGACGCGTGGGGGCCACCTACAGCCAGAACGCCAAGACGCTCGACGAGTACTACGACCTTCTCGATCGGGGGCATCTGCCCGTGGTGCGCGGCCTCGTACTGTCGCGCGACGACTTGCTGCGCCGCGCGGTGATCATGGCGCTGATGTGCCGCGGCCGGGTCGACTTCGATGCCATGGGCGAGGCCCACGCCGTCGATTTCCGGCACTACTTCGCCACCGAATTCGCGGCGCTCGGGCCGTTGGTCGCCTGCGGCATGGTGCGGTTGAGCGATCACGACATCACGGTCACCGAGCAAGGCTGGTTCCTGGTGCGTGCCATCGCGATGGTGTTCGACCGCTACGCCCGCGCGAACCGCACGCGCTTTTCGCGCGTGGTCTGACCATGCAGGGCGCGCTCGCCGGTGCCGCGTTTGTCATGGGCCTTGCCGGCGGTCCGCACTGCGTGGCGATGTGCGGTGCGGCTTCGTCGGCGGTCATTCGCATCGTGCCGCTCGCGTCCACGGCGCAGCACGGCGCGATGGCGACGTTCGCGGCGCCCGGCGCTTTCCAACTGGGGCGCTTCGCGAGCTACGCTGCGGCAGGCGCCGTCGCCGCCGCCAGCGTCGACAGCCTCGCACTGGCCAGCACACAGGTTGCCGCGCTGCGGCCGTTGTGGGTGCTGCTGCATGTGTTCGTGTTCGCCTGGGGCGCGATGCTGGCCGCCACGGGCCGGCAGCCGCTGTGGGCACAGCGCATCGGCCGCTCGCTCGAAACGCGTCTTCGCTCGCATGCCGGCGGCACGTGGCTGGGCGTGCTTGCAACCGGGCTGCTGTGGGTGGCGCTGCCTTGCGGGCTGCTGTACTCGGCATTGATGCTGGCAGGCATGGCCAACGGCGCCCTGGAGGGCGCAGCGCTGATGGCATTGTTTGCTGCCGGCAGCGGCATCTCGCTGCTGGTCGGGCCGTGGCTCTGGCAGCGTTTGCGGCTGGCTGGCGGCAGGACGCGCCAGGCCTGGGGCGCGAGGTTGGCTGGCGTGCTGCTGGCCGCAGTGGCTGTGCAGGCGCTGTGGTCGGACCTCGTTCGCCAAATCGAGGCCTGGTGCCGCTAACGCAGAGAGATGAATCAGACGCCCGCTTCGTCCTGAATCCGGAGGTCCGCCCAGCGGATGCAGCGAACCAAGACTGCATCGACGACTTCGAGCCGCGTGCGCTTCGTGTCCACGATCTGCAGGACGGCTTTGAGGACGGAATGCTCGAAGATCTCGGCCCTGCACACGACTGTCCGGCTATCGAAGCTCTGGTCAACGTTGAACACGAATTCGAACCGGTCCCGGTACTGTGGCGGCAGGATCAGCTTCATTGCCGCCTGCTTCCGCCAGGATTGCGGCAACCATGGTTTTCGACCGGTTCTTTCGGCCATCGAAAACTCGCGCCGGGGTTGACCCGCTGCGGGGGATCCATGTTCGATCCTTTCCACCGCAGCCGTCTTGCCCGAATGAGCCAGGCGATTGCCGCGCCAGGATGGAAAATGTATCGCTTTGTAGAAAATCTATCTACATACTTGCGATTTTTTTGCGCCCGCTACCGAAAACGCTTGGTGAATTCGCGCACGACGCCGATGACCCGCGCATTGCCGAGCGGCTTGATGGGATATCGGCTGTTCAACGGCTTGAGATACAGGTCTCCGCCGTCTTTCACGAGCTGCTTGAACGTGGTCTCGCTGGCATGGTTCACCGCGATGACATAGTCGCCGGGGAAGGCCTCCATCTCGGGTTCGACGATCAGGATGGATCCGGCGGGAAAGGAGTCGCCGCTTTCGCTGACCATGCTGTCGCCATGGACCCGCAGTGCGTAGGTGTGCCGCTTGACCGGCACGCTCACAGGGATGGCGTCGAATTGCGTCGTCGGCTTGAAGTTGTCGATGACGGTGTAGTTGCCCGCCTCGACCTCGGAGACCAGGGGAACTTCAGCACGCACGTCGACCCCTCGTGCGCCCGCCGACACACCCGAGACCAGTTCGGCGACGGAAATCCCAAGCAGCTTCGCCACGCGTGCCTGATTGGCCCGCTTCGGAGCTGTGCCGCCTTGCTTTTCCCATTGCTGTACTGCGCCACGGCTAACCCCCAGCGCATCAGCAAATTGCTGCTCGCTCATCTGGAGGCGCTTGCGTCCTTCGCGAATTAGTTGACGGCTATTCACAGCCCTAGGGTAGGCGCTGTTTGAGATAGAAAGAAAATCGATGATAGCTCTTCCATCACCTGGACAGGGGCTATCGGCGATGGTTCATGTGACCAGATGAGTCGTTCCGACTCTTGAGGCACTCCACCCATCCGACGCGGATAGTCTTGTGTCCACCAGACGAAATTTCTATCCTGGATTTAGTCGTTGCGCAGTCTTAGGATGAGTTCGCGCCGGCCCCCCAAAAAATCATTCGCTGCCGGCAGTTCTCGAGGGAATCCCATGCCAATGCCGTTGTTGCATCGTCTGGTCAGTGGCGCCGTGCGCGTCCGCTGACGGCCATGTACCGCTATCTGCGCCTGGCAACCGTCAGCGAATTCGCTGCGGGCAGAACGCTCGGCGAGCGTGTGAGGGCCGCCTGCCTGGCCTCGCGTGCGTGGAAGTCCAACGGGTACGGGATCGCCTGGGTTCAGGACCGTGTCGACCGTCAGTTCCGGTATTTCGAGGCACTCGGGGAGTTCCGCATGTTCGCGCCCGGCGCGGTTTTCATCGGAGCCCGCGTGACCTCCGTCGACGACACGAAGGCGCGCATTCGCTGGACGTCCGCTTTCTATCCCGGACCGCGTCATCGGCAAGTCGTCTGCGGGGGGCAGGGTGAATTGCTGCCGCTCGGTTTTCATGGACGCTTCGACCTGTACCTGCGGCGAGCGACCGAGATGCCGGTCGATGCGCATCAAGCCATCGGGGTTGTTTCGCCGAACGCCGAGAGCGACGTCATCGTCGTGCGATCGGATGAGGGCGAGACAACGACCTTCGACTTTCGACAAGCGGGCGGCATGCCTGCCGATGTTGTCGATGCGTTGCGCGAAGGCATGCTGCGCGCAAGGCTCCTGGCTGCCGGACCTTCGTAGGGGAACGGTCGGATTCATCGGGGATACGCAAGGGAAGTGAACCATGCAAAAGCAGACGATCCACAGTGCGACCATCACACTGAAACTGCCGCTCGACCTGAGCCTGCGCGATGAAATCGCGGCCTTGCGCGCCGCAGGCATTCCAGTCGACTCGCTGGGCAATGCGCAGTTCGGCTTCCTGTTCATCCGGACGGGAGGAAACTCGCAGAATCGGAAGAACACCTTTCGATGGTTCGCCTCCAGCATCCAGTAGTTTCGCTGGAGGCGCGGCGATGAGCCCGGCCTCAGTCTCCTGACCGGGGCCGTGTGCCGCTGAACCATGCGGCCAACTGGACGACATCCAGCGCGGCGCTGGCGGCCCTGGTCCGCGGCGTCGAGGCATGCCGCCTTTGCATGGCGGCCAATGGCGTTTCCTCTTCAATCGTCCCCGTGCTCAGGACCCTGCGCCCCTGAGGCGTGATCTCGAGCACGGTGGCCGGAGGCTGACGCATGCAGTGATCGCAGTCCACATGCACGGGCGGGATCAGCACCCTGATATGGCCGGCGGCCTCGAGCACACGCAGCCTGTCGATCATCGCGGGATCGGCTTCGGTGTAGGGAAGCCGCACGCTGGCGAGCTTCCTCAGCAAGGCCATGCACATGAGCGTTTCTCCGCGCAGGCCTCAGTCGAGCGTGACCCACATGATGAGCAGCCGCACGGCGCTCCAAAGAACGAAGACGCCGAGCGCCGCGCACAGCGCGACCCGCAGCCAAAACGGGAAGGGCATGGGCATCTCCCGGTACGACGAGGCGATTGGGCTCGGCGTTCAGCGCCCACGGCGCGCGCAGGTGCTGAACCCGAAAAGCGAATAGGCCGGGCAGGTGCCCGCCACGCCGGTCAGCAGCGGCACCACGCCGATGTAGCCCCACACGCCAACGGTTCCCTTGGCCGCCAGCCCGATGAGCAAAATACCGGCACAGATGCGTACCGCGCGGTCGAGGGGTCCGACATTGTTCGACAGGAAAGACATCAGGTTTCTCCTTGAACTCGATGAATGCCCATGTTGCGCGTCTCGGAGGCTGGCCGACTTGAGGTGGATCAAGCTTGCGCCACGGCAGCGCCGCGGTCATTTCATCAGCGTGCGCAGGCTGGCCAACGCCACCTTCGGGTCGGCGATCCCGTGGTAGATGGCGGGCACCTCCGTGTCCAGGCCCATGAGTCCGTAGACACCGTGCATCGCGCCGCGCACCGAATACTCGACGGTGAAGACCACATCCTCGGGAATTTCCACGTACTGGCCCAGCAAGGCGAAGTTGCGTGCGCCGGCGGGTATGACGGGAGGCCGGTCCGACGCGCTCCTGCATTCGAACTCGCTGGTGATGTACGGCATCATCACCGGCACCACGGTCGTGGTGCGCCGGACTTCTTCGAGGATGTCCTCGAAGCCCAGGTGGTGCATGAGCTCCGTCAGTATGTCCTGGCCGCCGGCTTGGGACATCGTCTTCTCGATGTAGTTGCCCTGCGTGTCCAGCAGCAGGCCGCAGCCCCACAAGGTGAAGACGCTGTCAGGCTGGTCCTCGAAATGCGGGGCGTGCGGCACCACGATCGACATCAGCCAGCTCGAGTCCTTGAAGGTCATGAGCCCGCCGGTGCCGGGGGCGTTGCCTGAGAAGGCCTGGATGCGCCGGATCAGCAGAGGGCTGCGCATCGTGAGGGTGAACGACTCCCACTTGCTCTCGTCGACGTTGCCGCAGAAAACCTCGGGCCGGCCGAAGCACGGTGCCTTGCGCGCCATGTTCCGCCACAGGGTCCAGGCGCCGTCGCGCTGGTCGCGTACCAGCTCCGGTGCCTGGTGATCGTTGCCGTTGCGCGAGTCGGCCACCATCGAACCGATGGTGATCAAGGCGCACTCGTGCGCGCCCAGGCTGTAGGTGAACGGGCGCCCCTCCCGCAGGCAATGCAGCGTGTCGAGCCGCAGGCCCTGCGCGCCGGCGGTGAAGTCCGCATCGGACACGCGCGTTCCGTAGTCGAAGCGCACGCCGTGTT
This sequence comes from Variovorax sp. PMC12, assembly GCF_003019815.1. NCBI lineage: Bacteria > Pseudomonadati > Pseudomonadota > Betaproteobacteria > Burkholderiales > Comamonadaceae > Variovorax > Variovorax sp. PMC12. The sequence continues at coordinate 1,070,537 of NZ_CP027774.1, read as the reverse complement.
CCAGCAGCCACTTCACCATCGGGCGCACGATGGCGTCGTACTGGTTGAACTCGGTTCGCCGCACGCCGCCCAGCGTGTGGATGCGCGGCAGCTCCTGCAGGAAGCGCAGCATGTAGCGCTTGAGCTCGACCGCGCTGTGCCAGTTCTGGAACGCGAAGGTGGTGCGCCACATGGCCCAGAAATGGGTGTCCAGGAAGTGCGTGGAAAAGCACTCCTCGATGCGCTTCGTCCCCAGGGCGCGCTCGGGTGTGGCGAGCAGGCGCATGAGCTCCAGCCGGTCCTGGAAGTTGAAACCCAGGTCGCTGGCATCGAGTATGCGGCGGTTGCGGTCGATCAGCCGGGCATGCGCGTCGGAGCGCCACAGCGCGTTGAAGGCCAGGATCTCGTCGCGCACCGTGCGGTTCGGCGTGCCGGGCGAGGGAATGCTCTCCAGCACATTCCACAGGCAGGTGTAGGTCTCGTCGGTGAACATGCGCCCGCCGCGCGTCACGTAACCCTGGCGCGCATCGCCGCCGCCGTCGAGCGCGCCACCGGGCAGCGTGGACTCCTCGAGGATGCGGATGTGCGAGCCCGGCATGCCGGCATCGCGGATCAGCAGGACCGCAGCGGACAGCGCGCCGATGCCGCTACCCACGATGCAGGCTTGTTGGAAGGAGGTCATTTCGTCGTTCCTTTGGTGATACCGGCGGCTCCACGGCAAGCGCGATGTCCGGAAGCGGCTTCGAGGCCAAGCCGGGCACTCGCCCGAGGCTAGGCTGGAGTCCACGGTGCGGGTTTGCGCCCGATCAAGCATCACCGCGGTCACGCCGGAGCGCGCGGTTGATGCAGCGCAATGCCGCACCGCGAGCCACGGCCTAAGGTCTGCGCATCACAGGCCGCCGACCAAAGGAGCTTTCATGCAAACGCCCGGATCCATCCTGCTTCACCTCGACGGCTCCGCCCGCACGGTGGAGCGCATCAAGCTGGCGCGCCAGCTGGCCGAGACCTTCGATGCCGAGGTCACGGCCCGCCCGTGCACCCTGTCCGCGCTCATGCGCTATCCGTACGCCATCGAGGGTGCGGCCGAAGCCGTCGCGATCATGCAGGAGATCGACAAGGCGGCGCGCGACAAGATGCACGCCACCTTCATGGCCAACACTGCGGGCTCGCAGCGCCTTCATTGGGCGGAGCCCGAAAGCGATGGGCCCTGGGGGTTCGCGCGGCGTGCGCTCTATGCCGACCTGATGATCCTGGGCCAGCGCGACCGCGACGACCCGATGGACGGCGAGCTGCCCGGCGACTTCCTGCCCAGCGTGCTGGTGCAAAGCGGCCGGCCGGCGCTGGTGTTGCCCTATGCGGGGCCCATCGGCCCCATCGGCCGCAACGTGCTGGTGGCATGGAAGGAGACCCGCGAAGCCGCGCGCGCGGTGACCGCGGCGCTGCCATGGCTGCGCACCGCAGCTCGCGTGCACGTGGTCACCTATGGCGAGGACGCCGAGGGCGCCCTGCAGCGCCTGCAGGAGTACCTGCGGGCCCAGGGTGTCGCCAATGCCACCCTGCACCCGGGCGGCAACAAGGAGGACGACGCCGGCAACAAGCTGCTGTCCTTCGCGGCCGACCTGAGCGCGGACCTGCTGGTCATGGGCTGCTACGGCCACAGCCGGGCACGCGAATGGGTGATGGGCGGGGCGACGCTGTCGATCCTTCAGTGGATGACGCTGCCGGTGCTGATGTCGCATTGAGCCGGACCCCATGCGCATCGATTTCCTCGGCGCCACCGGCACCGTCACGGGCTCGAAATACCTGCTGACGCATCAGGGCCGGCGCCTGCTGGTCGACTGCGGGCTCTTCCAGGGGCTCAAGCAATTGCGCTTGCGCAACTGGGAGCCGCTGGCCGTCGATGTGGCGAGCATCGATGCGGTGCTGCTGACGCATGCGCACATGGACCACAGCGGTTTCGTGCCGCGACTCGTCCAGCTCGGATTCAAGGGCAAGGTGTATGCCACGGCGGCCACGCGCGAACTCTGCGAACTGCTGTTGCCCGACTCGGGCCGGTTGCAGGAAGAGGAGGCCGCCTTTGCCAACCGCCACGGCCATTCGAAGCACAAGCCGGCGCTGCCGCTGTACACGGAGCAGGATGCGCGCACGGCGCTCAGGCGCTTCGAGGTTGTCCCCTTCGGCGCGGAATGCGCGCCTTGGCCTGGTTGGTCCTGGCGATTGCGCCGCGCGGGGCACATACTCGGCGCCGCCAGCGTACGGATCGGCTGGGAAGGCGCAAGCTTGCTGTTCTCGGGCGACGTCGGGCGCACCGACGACCTGCTGATGCGCCCGCCCGAGGTCGCCGAACCGGCCGACTACGTGGTGATCGAGTCGACCTACGGCAATCGCCGGCACCCCGAGGGGGACACCCTGACCACGCTCGCCGGCGTCATCAACAGGACGGCGGCGCGCGGCGGCATCGTGGTGGTGCCGGCCTTCGCCGTGGGCCGGGCCCAGACGCTGCTGCATGCGATTCAGCTGCTCAAGCAGGCGCGGCGCATTCCCGACATGCCCGTGTACCTGAACAGCCCCATGGCGGCGGACGCGACACGCCTGTACCAGCGCCACGCCGACGAGCACCGGCTGAGCGCACAGGAGTGCGCCGCCATGCAGCGGCAGACCATCATCGTCAATACCGAGGAGGAGTCCAGGCGACTGAACACGCTGGGCTTTCCTTCGATCATCGTGTCCGCCAGCGGCATGGCCACCGGCGGGCGGGTGCTGCATCACCTGAAGGCCTACGCGCCCGATGCGAGGAACACCATCCTGTTTGCAGGTTTCCAGGCCGCCGGCACGCGCGGTGCTTCCATGGTGGCGGGGGCCGACGCGGTCAAGATCCACGGTGCCTACGTGCCCGTGCGCGCGGAGGTCGCGAGCATCGAGACGCTCTCGGCCCACGCCGACCGCGACCAGTTGCTCGACTGGCTCGATGTCCAGCGCGCGCCGCGCCGCGTGTTTGTCACCCACGGCGAGCCCGTGGCCGCCGACGCGCTGCGCCTGGCCATCGAGGAGCGGCACGGCTGGGCGTGCACCGTGCCCGACTACAGGGAGTCGCGGGAACTTTGAGAGCCGCCGTGCCGGCTCACGGCACCAGCACCGCCGCGCCCTCGATCCGCCCCGCGCGCAGATCGGCCAGGGCCTCGTTGGCCTGGGTGAGCGCATAGGTCTTCACGTGCACGCGCAGCGGGTGGGACTGGGCGAAATCCAGGAACTCGCGTGCATCGGCTCGCGTGAGGTTCGCCACGGAGACCACGCTGCGCTCTTCCCAGAGCAAGCGGTAGGCGAAGGACGGGATGTCGCTCATGTGGATGCCGCCGCAGACGACCCGGCCGCCCTTGCGCACGGCGCGCAATGCGGCCGGCACGAGCTCGCCGGCAGGCGCGAACAGGATGGCCGCATCCAGCGGTTCGGGCGGGCGCTGGTCCGAACCGCTAGCCCATGCCGCACCCAGGCTGCGCGCAAAGGCCTGGGTGGCATGGTCGCCGGGCCGCGAGAAGGCGTACACCTCGCGCCCCTGGGCGACGGCCACCTGCGTCATGAGATGCGCGGCGGCGCCGAATCCGTAGAGGCCCAGCCGGCGCGCATGCGCGACCTCGCCCGCGGCCTTGAGGCTGCGCCAGCCGATCAGGCCCGCGCAAAGCAGGGGAGCGATGCGCGCTGCGTCGGTTTCAGGCAGCTTCAGCGGCAGGCAGAACGCCGCCTCCGCGATCACGTGGCTCGCGAAGCCGCCGTCGCGGTGGTAGCCGGTGAAGCGCGGCGCATCGCACAGGTTCTCGTGCGCGTCCAGGCAGAAGGCGCAGCAGCCGCAGCTGTGGCCCAGCCAGGGCACACCCACCCGCTCGCCGATGGCAAAGCCCTCGACGCCCGCTCCGAGCGCATCCACCACCCCGACGATTTCATGCCCCGGCACGATCGGCAGCACGGGCAGCGGCAATTCGCCGTCGACGATGTGCAGGTCGGTACGGCAGACCGCGCAGGCCAGCACGCGCAGGCGCAATTCGCCGGGACCGGGCTGCGGAGTCGCGCGGCACTCCAGTTCGAGGGGAAGCCACGCCGCGCCGAGCACCATTGCACGCATGATATTCAGATCTCGTCGGTGAGGCTCAGGACCACGCGGCCCTCGATGCGACCCTGGCGCATGCGTTCGAGCACGCCGTTGATGTTCTCGAGGCGGTCGGTGCTGAAGATGGCGTGCACCTTGCCTTCGCCGGCAAAGTCGAGCGCCTCCTGCAGGTCCTTGCGCGTGCCCACGATGGAGCCGCGCACCGTCTTGGCATTGAGCACCACGTCGAAGATCGGCAGCGCGAAATCGCCCGGCGGAAGCCCCACCAGCGCCATGGTGCCGCGCTTGTGCAGCATGCCCAGCGCCTGCGCGAACGCGCTGCGCGAGACGGCTGTCACCAGTGCACCGTGCACGCCATGCATGGCGCGCTGCATTTCCTGCGCCGGGTCGTGCGTCGCGGCGTTGACGACCAGGTCGGCGCCGAGCGCCCTGGCCATGTCGAGCTTGGCCTCGTCGATGTCGACGCCCACCACGTGGAAGCCCATCGCCTTGGCGTACTGCACCGCCAGGTGGCCCAGACCACCGAGGCCCGAGATCGCGATCCAGTCGCCCGGCTTGCAGTCGAGCACTTTCAGGCCCTTGTAGACCGTGACGCCCGCGCAGAGTACCGGTGCGATTTCGCTGAAACCCACCTTGGCGGGCAGGTAACCCACGTAGCCCGCGTCGGCCTGCACGTACTCGGCATAGGCGCCGTCCACGGAGTAGCCGGTCATCTGTTGGTGGTCGCACAGCGTCTCCCAGCCGGTGAGGCAGAACTCGCAGTGGCCGCAGGCCGTATGAAGCCACGGCACGCCCACGCGGTCGCCTTCCTTGACATGCTTCACGCCGGCGCCCACCGCCGCCACGTGGCCCACGCCCTCGTGCCCGGGAATGAAGGGCAGGGGCGGTTTCACGGGCCAGTCGCCATCGGCGGCATGGAGATCGGTGTGGCACACACCGGAGGAAGCGACCTTCACCAGCACCTGTCCAGGCGGCACGCCGGGTATCGGCACCTCCTCGATCTGCAGGGGTTGTCCGAACGCGCGGACCACGGCGGCTTTCATCATGGGCATGGCGGACCTTTCTGGCACGGGAACGAAGGAAGCCCGGCACGCGCCAAACAGGCGGGCGCCTCAGGCCATGTATTTGCCGCCGTTGATGGACAGCGTGGCACCGTTGATGAACCCGGACTCGTCGGCGACCAGGAACACCACCGCGCGCGCGATCTCTGCGGGTGTGGCCAGGCGGCCCGCGGGAATGGCCGCGAGAATGCGCGCCATCACCTCGGGGGCGACCGCCCCCACCATGGCTGTGTCCGTGTAGCCCGGCGCCACCAGGTTGACCGTGATGCCGCGCGCGGCGCCTTCGAGCGCGAGCGACTTCGTGAAGCCGATCAGGCCCGCCTTCGTCGCCGCGTAGTTGGTCTGGCCGATCTGCCCGGACTGGCCGTTGACCGAACCCATGTTCACGATCCGGCCGAAGCCGCGCTCGCGCATGCCGCCGATGACGGCGCGACTCATGTTGAAGCAGCCGCCCAGGTTGACGTCGATCACCTCGCGCCAATGCTCGGCACTCATCTTGTGCAGCATGCCGTCGCGCGTGATGCCGGCGTTGTTGACCAATACCTCCACCGGCCCGAGGGCCGCCTCGACACGCGCGACGCCGGCCTGGCACGCGGCGAGGTCCGCCACGTTCCAGTCGAAGACCGGAATGCCGGTGCGCGCCTGAAAGGCCTGCGCCGCCTCGGTGCGGCTTGCAAAGCTCGCCGCCACGCGGTAGCCCGAGGCCTGGAGGGCCTGCGCCGTGGCCGCCCCGATCCCCGAGGTCCCGCCGGTGACGAGCGCGACGCGCATGCTCAGGCGTCCACGAGCAGGTCGTTCACCACGACCGAGACGCCGGGCGTGGCCCACGCGGCGCCTTGCACCGCGTCGCGCTCGGCCCAGGAATGCACGACGCCGCGCAGCGTGACCTGCGAACCGTCGACGCTGATGGAGAGCCGGCGGGCCTCGCGGTCGGCCTGGCGGGAAAGCGCGTCGTGGATCTTCTTTTCCACGTCGGCGGGGCTCAGCTTCGGCTTGACCTTCACGAGATTGGACACGCCGGTCACGCCCATGAGGTCGCGCACCGCGCCTTCGGCGGCGCTGCGCTGGTAGCCCCACTCGACTTCGCCCTGAAGCGTGAGCCAGCCCTTTTCGACCATGGGGCGGATCTTGCCGTCCGGCACCAGCACGTTCCATTCGAGCGCGCGCTCGGCCGCCATGGCGATGTCGGCGTCGGTGCGCTCATTGCCGAACGGCAGCTTCACCGTCATCTCGACGGCCACCGCCTTCACGCCGTGCACGCGCTGCACGGCGCGCTCCGCGGCGTACTTCTCCGCGTGGCTGGAGAGGTGGCCGGTGAGGGTCACCACGCCGTCCTTGACGATCACGCCGATGTCGGAGGCCTTGAAAGCCGGGTCCCAGCTCAGTTCGGCCTGGACATCGTCGCGCAATTGGGTATCGGTCTTCATGGGAATTCCTTGCGATCAGTGGTTGGAAAGTCGGCGCGTCGCGCTGTCATCGAAACGGCCGTGCAATCCACTGTAGGAAGCAGCCCGCCCGGGTGCATTGCGCTGGATCAAGGCCGGCGCGGAATGCGCCAGGCGGCTCAGCCGATGTGCTCCAGCAGCAGGGCCTGCACCATGAAGCGCCGGTTGTCGGCCAGGGAGGTCCCGTCGCCGAGCAGTTCGGCAAGCCGGACGGCCGGATGGTCTTCCATGGCGGCGCCGTCGAACACCGGAATGCCCGCGTGCTCGCCGATCTGCCGCACCAGGGCAGGGTCCATGTCCTGGCACTCCACGGCCTCGTAGAGGCGCCCGAGCATGCGGGCGGTGTGCCGTACCTCCTGCGGCGGTGTGTCGAGCGACAGGCTCGAGCGCATCGTGGCGACGCGCGCTCCCAACCGCTCCGCGGCTTCGCAGAACAGCGCCTGCGCCGCATCGCAGGTAGTTTCGTACAGCAGCCCCAGGTTCTTGCCGCGCAGCAGCCTGGGCGTGGTTCCGTCCGATGCGGTGCGTTGGAGCATGCGCGCCCGGCTCAGCAGGCTCGCCACGTCCAGTGGAGAGAGCTGGGGCTCGGGCTCGCGGAGTCGGTTCGAAAGGCGCATGGAAATGATCGGTATGTCACGTGCGAGGCTAGTCAGGCTGCTTGCGCGGACCTTGACGCAGGTCAAGTCGCACTGCGACGCCGCGTGACTTGCTGCACGGGGCGGGCCGCTGATACACGCCGGACACATTCGGTTCACCGAGCGTTACGCACCGATTCCGACCGTTGTCTCTGTATTGCCGTCGGCTTCCTAGCATCCCTCCATCGACACGCGAAAGACAACCCAGGAGTTCCAGATGCTCACGATTGCCACCACCGAGAAGACAGCAACGGCCATGACCGGCCTGATGGCCACCGGCACCGCCGCATTCGCAAAGAAGAGCCCGCGTGCTTGCGAGCGAACGGGCCAGCAGACGTCCGACACCCTCAGGCTGCTGGACGAGCAACTGAAGCCGCAGCGCCGTGTCGTGCATACGGGCGATGTGATCTACCAGGCCGGCGAGCGCTTCGGCAATCTCTACATCCTGAACTCGGGTTTCTTCAAGATCGTGAACCTCACGGCGGACGGCCGCGAACAGGTGGTCGGCCTGAAGTTCCGCGGCGACTGGCTCGGCTTCGACGGCATCGCCGATGGCAGCTATTCCTGCGACGCGGTGGCGATGGACACGGGCGAGATCTGGATGGTTTCCTACGAAGCACTGATGCGCGCCTGCGTCTCGCATCCTGCCTTGCTGCAGGTGCTGCACACAGCGATGAGCCGCGAGATCGCCCACGACCGCGATTCGCTGATGTCGGTCTGCACACTGCCGGCCGATGCGCGCGTGGCCGACTTCCTGCGTTATTGGGCCGAATCGCTGGCTGAGCGCGGCATGCGCACCGACCAGATCACCTTGCGCATGACCCGCGCCGAGATCGGCAACTACCTGGGCATGACGCTGGAAACCGTGAGCCGGGCACTGTCGCGGCTGGCGCGCGACAACGTCATCGGCTTTGCCGAGAAGGGCCGCCGCGACGTGCAGATTCCCGACGTGGGGGCGCTGTCGGCCTTCGTACAGCGCTGCCTGGCGCCGGCACCCGCGATGCTGCAATGAACGGGCGCAGCCGCCGCGCTCAGGCGCGGCCGGCCATCACCCTGCAAATCGCCCGCGCGAGTTCGGAGCGCGTGTAGGGCTTGCGCAGCAACTCCCAATCCTGCGGGACCTCACGGTCCGCATCCAGCAACTCGGACGAAAAGCCCGACATCAGCAGCACCGCCATCTGTGGAAAGCGCTGTCGTGCCTCGGCGCCCAGCCGCGTGCCGCGCATGCCCGGGCCGAGCGCGATGTCGCTCAGGAGCAGGTCGAAGGCGACGCCGCCGGCGTCCATCGCCATGAGTGCCTGCTCGCCCGTGGCGGCCGTGGTGATTTCGCAGCCCAGCGTTGTCAGGAAGGTGTGCACCACGTTGCGGACCTCGGCGTCGTCCTCCACCAGCATCACGCGCAGGCCTGGCGGGATGGTCTCGTCGGGGCGCTCCTCATCCTCGACGCCGGGCGGGTCGGCCGCTTCGAGCAGCGGCAGATACAGCCTCACCGTCGTGCCCTGGCCCGGCTTGCTGTCGATGACGATTCCTCCCCTGGACTGCTTGACGAAGCCATAGACCGTGCTCAGGCCCAGGCCCGTGCCGCGTCCGGCCTCCTTGGTGGTGAAGAAGGGCTCGAAGGCGCGCTCCTTCACTTCTTCGTCCATGCCGGTGCCGTTGTCGGCGACGGATATCGCCACGAAGCGGCCGTGGGCAGGGTTTTGCAAGTCGCTGTGAGGGCTGTGCAGGACGGCCGGGAGCGCATCGCACATCTCGGTACGGAACCGGAGGATGCCGCCTTCAGGCATGGCGTCGCGCGCATTGATCGCAATGTTCAGCAGCGCCGACTCCAGTTGTCCGGGGTCCGCAAGCACCGGCGGGCAGCCGGGGGCGGTATCGATCTCGATCCCGATGCGCTGATCGAGCGTGCGGCGCAGCATGTCGGCCAGCGAATGCAGCAACGCATGGGTGTCCACCGCCATCGGCTGCAGCACCTGCCGCCTGGAAAACGCCAGCAGCTTGCCCGTGAGTTCGGCGCCGCGCCGCGAGGCGCGCGTGGCGGCGTTCACCAATTGCTGCGCGTAAGCGTCCTGCGCCAGCGCGGGCAGTTCCCCCAGCACCTGCAGGTTGCCCTGGATCACGGTCAGCAGATTGTTGAAGTCGTGCGCGATGCCGCCGGTGAGCTGGCCGACGCTTTCGAGCCGCTGCGCATGGTTGAGTGCCTCCTCGGTCTGCACGCGCTGCAGGCTGGTGGCGAGCAGGCTGGACAGCGACTCCAGGAAGCGCAGCTCCTCGTCGCCGAAGCGCTTGGCCTCCTTCGAGCGCACCGACAGCATGCCAATCACTCGTCCCCGATCGGACAACGGCACCGCCAGCGCGCTGGTCAGGCTGGCGTCGAGGTACGCCTGGGGCACCGCGAAGCGCTGCTCGGTGCGGTAGTCGGGTACCACGACGGGCCGGCCCTGTGAGAGCACGAAGCCAGGGGGCGTGTCGGGCCGGTTGGCCAGCCGCATCCCGACCTCCTCGCCGGCGATCAGGCCGACGCCGCTGGCCACGCGGAATTCAAGACGGTTGTTGTCGAGCAGCCAGACCACCGCCACTTCGACCTGCAGCGCCGTGGTGATGATCTCCGGCACATGCTTGAGCACCACCTGCAAGTCGCGCGTGTCGACGGCAAGGCGCCCCAACTGGGCGAGATGCTCGCTGTATCGGGCGCGCTGCAGTGCCTGCTTCACGCGGGGATAGGCGCCGATGTCGCGGATGGCCGCCACCACGAAAGGCAGCCCGTGGTCCTGCAGCGGACTCAGCGCGATCTCGACCATGACCTCGCTGCCGTCCTTGCGCTTGGCCACCAGCTCCATGTGCGTGCCCATGGGACGCGGCCGCGGTGCGCGGCCATACGCCTCACGGTAGGACGCATGTCGCGGACGGATGCTGTCGGGCACCAGCACGTCCACGTTCAGCCCGACCAGTTCGTCGACGGTGTAGCCCATCAGCGCGGCGGCCGAGGGGTTGGCCAGCATGATGTGGCCCGACTGGTCCACCAGCAGCAGCGAATCCGGATAGGCGATGAAGAGCGAGCGGAACACGCTGCCTTCCTCGATGCCCGACGGCAGACCCGGGATGGGCAGCCGGCCGGGCCGCAGAGGCGGCGTGTTTCCGGAATCAGTCATTGGAAACGGGCGGTACCAGGATGTAGCCCGCGCCGCGCACCGACTTGATGAGCTGCGGGTCGTCCACATCGGCCTCGATCTTCTTGCGCAGCCGGCCGACCTGCACGTCGATCGTGCGGTCGAAGGGAGCGGCCTCGCGGCCGCGTGTCTGCTCGAGCAGGAAATCGCGCGACAGCACGCGGCCGGGGTGCCGGGCGAAGGCGCAAAGGAGATCGAACTCGCCGCCCGTGAGCGGCACCTCTTCGCCCTGCGGGCTGTGCAGGCTGCGCGCGGCGGTGTCCAGCCGCCAGCCGGCGAAGCGCAACCGGTCGGGGGAGGCGGTGGCGGCCGCGGCCGGCGCGGCGGGCGCATCCGGCGTCAGGCGCCGCAGCACCGCCTTGACCCGCGCGACCAGTTCGCGCAGGTCGAAGGGCTTGGTGACGTAGTCGTCCGCCCCGACTTCCAGGCCCACGATCTTGTCCACGGCGTCGCCGCGGCCTGTGACGATGACGAGGCCGCAGCTCCAGTTTTCGCGGATGCGGCGGGCAATGGAGAAGCCGTCTTCGCCGGGCAGGCCCAGGTCGAGCAGCACGAGGTCCGCCGGGTCCGTGCCCATGAGCGTCGTCAGCGAGCGGCCGTCGTGGACCTGGGTGACCCGGAAGCCGTGGCCTTGAAGGTAGTTGGCCAGCAGCAGCGTGATGTCGACTTCATCGTCGAGCACCGCGATGTGTGAGGCTTGTTTCATGCGATGGCAGCAGGGAAATGGAATGCGGATGCAGTGGGCATCCTGTATCGCCGGGAGCGTAGCACGCAAGCCGCGCCGCGGCATCCCCCGGGATGGGTACCTCAGACGGCCAGCCAGGCCCGCAGCGCCGCGCGGCTGCCGACGCCCGCGCGGTCGTAGGCGTTGCGCAGGTGCACCCGCACCGTGGCAGGCGACAGGCCGAGCCGCAGGGCCACATCCTTGCTGGAATGGCCCGCGCAATACAGCCGCGCGATCTCGGCCTGCCGCGGCGTGAGGGTGGCGACGCCATCGCGCGAGGGGCGACGGCGCAAGGCCACGCGCAGGCCGCTGTCGTCGCGGCCGACCTCGATCGACCAGCCGGCGGCCTCCAGCCGCCGCAGCGCCCCGCGCCTGCCCGACAGCCAGGCATCGGGCAGGCGCGGCGAGGTCGCGCCTGCCAATTCCGCGAGCGCAGGCCAGGCTGCGCAGAAGGCGCGGTTGGCGAACAGCACCCAGCCCTGCGAGTCGGTGAGGGCCAGCGGCTGCGCCTCCTCGTCCAGGCCCTGGCGGGCATGCGCGTACAGCCGGTTGACCAGCATGGCCTCGCGGATCTGCGGTGTGAGTGCGGTCAGCGCGCGCGCATCGCGCTCGGTGTGCGCCGGTGAACCCGGGCCACGGTTGAGGTAGAGGTGCACGAAGGTGTCGCTGCCCTCGAAGGGAATCGCCACGCCCATCTGGTGGACGATGCCGTGGCGCGACAGGAATTCGCGCCATGCCGGCGGCGTCTGCTTCCAGCGCGGGTCGTCGTCGTTGGCGAATGCGGCCTGCTCGGGCTGCGCGCGCATGGCGAAGGTGATGAAGTCCAGCTCCGCACCGTTGATGCGGTTCCATTGCTCGCTCATCGCGGCCAGGTCGTAGCCGATGCCCACCGACGAGACGAAGCTGCGCGGATGCCAGGTGTTGATGGCGCCGTGGTCGGCACGGAATTCATCCAGCAGGCAGCGCAGCAGCTCATGCTGGAAGCGTTCGCTGCCGGTGGTGCGGGCCAGCCGCAGCAGCGGCAGCGGCTCGGCGCCGGAAGAGGTCAGGGCGGCTGGATCGGAGGGTGACGTCCGTGGAGGCATGGCGCGCGGGCTGTGCACAAGGGCCGGGCAGGCGGGGGCGCCGCAGGCTACCACAAAGCGTGGTAGGGGCCAGGCGCTTCGCGCACGCAGCATCGCCGTGTTGGCCCACGGAGCCGCTTCAGCGAGGAGAAACCATCATGCAACGTCATCCATCACCGCGCCTGCTGACTGCGGCCTCGGCGCTATGCGCACTGCACCTTTGCACGCCGCACGCGCAGGCGCAGGTGCTCAATCCCAACGTGTGCCCGGGCGGCACGCTCTACAGCAGCCGCGACGAAGGCGCCTACTCCGGCTTCAGCACGGCCCGCGACGTGGTGCAAGCCGACTGCCAGAGCAACATCGCCGGCGGCGCCGAGTCGCAGGCCGGCATCGACCTGACGTCGGGCAACACGGCGATCGGGCGATCGGCCACGGCCAGCGGCGGCTCGGCTTCGGCCTACGGGCTCCGTGCCCAGGCGGCGGCCAACGGCGCCACTGCGATAGGCCTCTCCAGCAAAGCCAGCGCGAATTCGGCCACTGCGATCGGCTCCTTCACCGAGGCCAGTGCCGGCTCGGCCCTGGCGGTGGGCAACGTCGCCAAGGCCAGCGGGGAGTCATCGGTCGCCCTGGGCTACCGCAGCGCGGCGTCGACCGTGGAGGCGGTGTCGATCGGCGCGGACAGCGCGGCCAGCGCGGAGAGGGCGGTCGCGGTGGGCAACGACAGCCAGGCGAGCGGCGTTCGCGCCAGCGCCTTGGGCGTCAACAGCAAGGCCCGCGACGAACGCAGCGTGGCCGTCGGCGCCGACAGCGATGCCAGCGGCTACGGCAGCGCGGTGCTGGGTTCGGCGGCGCGCGCGTCCGGCTACGGCGCCCTGGCGCTGGGCTATGCCAGTTTCGCCAATGCCGACGGCGCGCTGGCGATGGGCCGCAGTGCATTGGCCAGCGGCCTGGGTTCCATGGCCCTGGGGGCGCTCAGCGAGGCGCGGGGGCAGAACTCGGTGGCCATCGGCGCCCAGAGCAGCGACGGCGGCCGCAGCGACGTGGTGTCGTTCGGCAGCCCGGGCAGCGGGCGCACGCTGACCAACGTCGCGGGCGTCGAGGCCAGCGGCCAGGTCAGCGCCGGCTCGCTGTCCGTCAGCGGGGGCGCGGTGGTGAGCGGGCGGCTGGTCACCCAGGGCGGCATCGACAACCGCGGCGCGGGCATCGCCAATGCAGGGCGCATCGGCGGCGTCACCGCGGGCGATGTCAGCGCCACATCCACCGATGCCGTCAACGGCGCTCAGCTCCATGGCGTGCGCACCACTGCCGAACAGGCCCTGACCCTCGCGACCACGCAGGGCTCGCAGGTGATCGACATGACGCAGCAGCTGCAGGCGCACACCACGCAGATCCAGGCGCAGTCGGTGCAGCTGCAGGCAGTGGTGAACGGCCAGCTGGGCGTGTGCACCGTGGACGGTGGCGCGCTGCGCTGTTCGGTGGCCGGGCAGGCCGCTGCCACCGCCACCGGGATGGGCGCCGTCGCGGTGGGCATCGGTGCCTCGGCGCAGGGCGACGGGGCGCAAGCGATCGGGCGCAATGCGCAGGCGCTCCATGCGGGTTCGCTGGCCATCGGCGACGGCGCGCGGGCGCTGGCCGACCCGACCGTCGCCGTCGGCTCGGGTTCGCTGGCCAACGGGGTCAACGCGGTGGCGCTGGGCGCGAACGCGCAGGCACTGGCGCCCGAGTCGGTGGCGCTCGGCCAGGGCTCGGTGGCCGACCGGCCCTCCACAGTAAGCGTGGGCAGCGCGGGCGCGCCGCGCCAGGTCGCCAACGTGGCCCCGGGCACCCTGCCCACGGACGCCGTCAACCTCTCGCAGCTGGAACGCTCGAGCGCACAGCTCGGCGCCCAGGTGCAGTCCGTGCGCGAGTTCGCGGCGCGCGGCATCGCGCAGGCCATGGCCATGCCCTCGGTGCCGATGCTGCAGGCCGGCCGCCGGTGGGTGGGTGCGGCGGCCGCGAACTACGCGGGCCAGAGCGCGGTCGGTGTGGGCTTCGCGTACCAGTTCGACGAGCACTGGCAGATCGGCGGCGGCCTGTCCGTCGCCACCGGCTCCGGCGCGCAGGTCGGGGGACGGGTGCAAGCCGGCTATCAGTGGTAGCAGTGGCGGGCCGGGCGCCGGCTAGCCCTTCCAGCGCCACGTCTCGATCTCGGGCATGTCGCGGCCATGGCGGGTGATGTAGGCCCGGTGCTCCAGAAGCCTGTCGCGCAGGTGCTGCTGCACATGACCCGTGCTGTCGCAAAGCCTGGGCGTGCGCGAGATGGCATCGGCCGCCAGGTGGAACCGGTCCAGCCGGTTGAGCACCGTCATGTCGAAGGGCGTGGTGGTGGTGCCTTCCTCGCAATAGCCGTGAACGTGGAAGCCGGGGTGGTTGCGCCGCTTGTAGATCAGCCGGTGGACCAGCGCAGGGTAGCCGTGGAACGCGAAGATCACGGGCCTGTCGGTGGTGAAGATGGCGTCGAACTCCTCGTCCGCGATGCCGTGGGGATGCGCCGAGGGCGACTGCAGCGCCATCAGGTCGACCACGTTCACCACCCGCACCTTCAACTGCGGCACTTCGTCGCGCAGCAGGTCGACGGCCGCCATCGTCTCCAGCGTGGGCACGTCGCCGGCGCAGGCCATCACCACGTCGGGCGTGCCACCTTCGTCGTTGCTCGCCCAGTCCCAGATGCCGAGGCCCGCGGCGCAGTGGCGCGTCGCGGCGTCGATGTCCAGCCACTGCGGCGAAGGCTGCTTGCCGGCCACGATCACATTCACGTAGTCGCGGCTGCGCAGGCAGTGGTCGGTCACCGAGAGCAGGGTGTTGGCGTCCGGCGGCAGGTACACGCGCACGACCTCGGCCTTCTTGCTGACCACGTGGTCCAGGAAGCCCGGGTCCTGGTGGCTGAAGCCGTTGTGGTCCTGCCGCCAGACGTGGCTGGTCAGCAGGTAGTTCAGCGAGGCGATGGGCCGGCGCCAGCCGATGCCGCGCGACACCTTCAGCCACTTGGCATGCTGGTTGAACATCGAGTCGATGATGTGGATGAAGGCCTCGTAGCAGGAGAAGAAGCCGTGCCGGCCGGTTAGCAGGTAGCCTTCGAGCCAGCCTTGGCAGAGATGTTCGCTCAGCACCTCCATCACGCGGCCGTCGGGCGAGAGATGGTCGTCTGCCGGAAGAATCTGCGCGCTGGTGGTGCGCTGCGTCACCTCGAACAGCGCGCCGAGCCGGTTCGATGCGGTTTCGTCCGGCCCCATGACCCGGAAGTTGCCCGCATCCGCGTTCAGCCGCATCACCTCGCGCAGGAACTCGCCGGCCACGCGCGTGGCCTCGGCGTCGGTGGCGCCGGGTGCATCGAGCGCCACGGCATGCGCGCGGTAAGGCGGCATCGCCAGATCCTTCAGCAGCAGGCCGCCGTTGGCGTGCGGGTTGGCGCTCATGCGGCGGGCGCCCCGCGGCGCGAGTGCGGCGATCTCCGCACGCAGGGTACCGGCCGCGTCGAACAGTTCCTCGGGGCGGTAGCTGCGCAGCCAGTCCTCCAGCAGGCCGATGTGCTCGGGCTTGCCGCGGAAATCGGCCAGCGGCACCTGGTGCGCGCGGAAAGTGCCTTCGATCTGCAGGCCGTCGACCCGGCGCGGTCCGCTCCACCCCTTGGGCGAGCGCAGCACGATCATCGGCCAGCGCGGCCGCTCGCGGAAGCCGCTCTCGCGCGCCTGCGCCTGGATCGACCGGATCCGGTCAAGCGCGCTGTCGAGCACCTGCGCCATCAGCGGATGCATCAGCGCTGGATCGTCGCCCACTACGAAGTACGGCTCGTGTCCGTAGCCGCGCAGCAGCTGGACCAGCTCCTCGTCGCCGATGCGCGCAAGCACCGTGGGGCCGGCGATCTTGTAGCCGTTGAGGTGCAGGATCGGCAGCACCGCGCCGTCGCGCGCTGGGTTCAGGAACTTGTTGGAGTGCCAGCTCGCCGCGAGCGCGCCGGTCTCGGCCTCGCCGTCGCCGATCACGCAGCAGGCCAGCAGCGAGGGGTTGTCGAAGACCGCGCCATAGGCGTGAAGCAGCGAATAGCCCAGCTCCCCGCCTTCGTGGATCGAACCGGGTGTTTCCGGCGAGACATGGCTCGGAATGCCGCCCGGAAAGGAGAACTGGGTGAACAGCCGGCGCAGGCCGATGGCGTCCTGCCCGATGGCCGGATACACCTCGCTGTAGGTGCCCTCGAGGTAGGTGTTGGCGACCACGCCCGGTCCGCCATGGCCCGGGCCCGCGATGAAGATCGCGTCGAGATCCCGGGCATTGATGGCGCGGTTCATGTGCGCGTAGATGAAGTTCAGGCCAGGGGTGGTGCCCCAGTGCCCCAGCAGGCGCGGCTTGATGTGCGAGAGCGTGAGCTTCTCGCGCAGCAGCGGGTTGTCCATGAGGTAGATCTGGCCGGCCGAGAGGTAGTTGGCGGCGCGCCACCAGGCATCGAGCAGCCGGAATTCGCTCGGGACCGCCGGTGTGGATGAGGAGACCATGTCGGGCCGCTTTCTTGATGGAAGAGCGCCACAGTATGCGGAGCCGGCCGTGCATCGGCTTGCGCTCGGTCAATGTTGATCCCGCGCAAGCCCGGCGCGTCGCCGCGGCTTCAGCATTCGTTCCTGCAGGCCTTGGCCGAGAGGACACACCATGAGCACCGAGATCACATTTCCGCTTGCACTGTGCAAGGCGCAGTGGAGCATCTGGCTGCATGCGCTCGAAATGCTGGAGACCATCGGTTCCAGCGCGCTGCAGCGTGGCATCGAGGAGACCCGCGCCGGGACGGATGCGGTCATGCGCGCCGAGGACTGGCAAGCGCTGGCCCTGGCGCCGCTGCACGCGTTCTGGCCCGATGCCGCCGTCGGAACACGGCAGGAACGGGTCTTGAGCGCAGCGCCAAAAAGCAAGGGCGCTCAGGCGCACGCGGCAGATGCCCCGGCCTCCCGTAACGACGTGGTGCACGACGCGCTGTGCACCCTTCACACGGCGCTGGCTGCTGGATCGGCGCCGCGCCGATCCAGGCCCAAGGCCCCGGTGGCCATGGCGCGAGAAAAGGCATGACGCTCCCGACCATCGCCGTTCACCTGGACCACACCGAGCGTTGCGAGGTCCGCACCCTTCTGGCGGCACGGCTCGCCAGGCGGCATTCCAGCCATCTCGTGGGCATCGTCACCACCGGCATCGAGGGCATCCCGGCACCCATGCCGGCGCACGCCGAGCTGGAGGTCTGCATCGCCGGCGCGTCGCTTCACCTGCGCAGGAGGGCCGAAACCGTCGCGCATGTGTTCCGCTGCCGCATCGCGGAGCCGACACTGGCGTCCTTCGACACCCGGCTGGTCGATGGCGAGCCTGTGGGCGCCGTGATCGGCCTTGGCCGCGCCAGCGACCTCGTCGTCGTGGGCCAGGCCGACGGATGCGCAGTTGTCGATGACGCGGTGCGTCAGCTCCCCGAAGAGGTGATGCTGCAGGCGGGACGGCCCGTGCTCATCGTTCCGCGCGCCGGCCGCTTCGACGGTGCGCTGGACAGGGTCCTGGTGGCCTGGGACGGAAGCAGGGAGGCCGCGATCTCCGTGCACCATGCACTGCCGCTGCTGCGCAAGGCAGCCAAGGTCACCCTGATTTCGTTTCTTCGGGAAGGCGACGCCAGTGCCGAGCGCGCGCTGTGCCCCGGCGAGATGAACAACTGGCTGCTGCGGCACGGCATCCAGGCAGACATCGAGCAGGTCGAGACCTCCTGGCATTTCTCCGATGCCCTGCTGGACAGCGCCGCCGCGCTGGAAAGCGACCTGCTCGTGATGGGCGGCTACGGTCACGCCCGGATGCGCGAGCGCATGCTGGGCGGCGTGACACGCGACCTGCTGGCGCGTGCCACGGTGCCTGTCCTGATCGCCCACTGAGGCGAACGGGCCCTAGATCAAGCCGCGGCTGACGGCGGCGGTCACCGCATGCGCGCGCGTGCGCACCTGCAGCTTGTGGCAGATGCTCTTCACATGCGCGCATACGGTTTGCGCGCTGATCGAAAGCTCCGTCGCGATGTCGCGCGTGAGGCGGCCCTTGGCGACGAGCAGCAGCACTTCGCGCTCGCGCATCGACAGGGCCTTTGGAGGCGTGCTGCCGGCCTGGCTCATCTCATCGGGCATGGATCGCCGCAGCCGCATGAGAAAGTGCCGCACCACGTTCGGCGATACGGCCGCGCCGCCATTGACGACCAGCAGCACCGCTTGCGTGAAGTTCTGGAACCACGAGTTCTTGAGCAGATAGCCCGAGGCGCCCGCCGCGAACGCACGGCGCACATGGGCCTCGTCCTCCAGCGCCGAGTGCACGATGATCTCCGCCGCGCTGCAATGGCGCTTGGCGCTCTCGATCAGGTCGAAACCCTTGCCTCCCCCCAGGCGCACGTCGAGGATGAGCACGTCGAACTCGAGCTGCGCCAACAGCCGCTTGCATTCCAGCATGCTGCCCGCCTCACCGACGACACACACGCGCGGATCCATCACCAGTTCGTGAGCGATCGCGCGCCGCGCGCCGGCGTCCTCGTCGACCAGCAACACCCGCACCGGCTTTTCTGCCTGGCCGGCCAGAAAACTCGGCCATGGGCTTGGCGATGGCCTGTTGCCTGCGTTGGCGGAAGCCTTCTCGAGCCTTGAAAGCCATGGCGGGGATCCGCGCGTCAGCGGTGATGTGCCGGACTGGAACGCATCCAAGATCAACCTCCCTCTGTCTTGCTGCGGATTTCATTCTTCGGGCGTGCCTTCGGACGCGCCTTGACCCGCGTCAAGCGGTGCGTTGAGTCAGCGTGTGCAGGCCAGCGGAGTCACGCACGATGAGCCTGTTTTGCAGCGTGGTCAGGCCCTCGGTGCGGCGCGCGGCACGTTCGGCGGCCTGCCGCTGGGCTTCGTCTGCGACCTCGCCGCGCAAGGTCACGACGCCGTTCTCCACGCACACGTCGACGTCGCATGCGTTGACGGCAGGGTCCCAGTTGAGCTGGGCGAAGACGTCGTGCCTGAGTTGAATGTCCGGGTTCATGGCGATCCTTTCGGAAAAAGCAGGCGAACGAGATCAGGTCTTGTCGGCACCCGCGGGGCGGGTGGCACGCTTCATGGCTTCGAGCGTGCGGGCAGAGGCGTCCGCAGCGGCCTTGGCGGCGGCGCGGGTGGCTTCCTCGGCCTTGTCGAGCGCCTCGCGCGTCGCACGCGCGGCCTTCTCGGCCTCTTCCTTGCTCGCCTGCGCGGAGCGTGCGACCGACTCCTCGGCCCTGGCAAGCGCTTCACTGGTCGCGGCGGCGGCCTTGCGGCCTTCTTCCTGGGCGGCGCGCGCGGCGTCCTTGCTTTCATCGAGCGCGCGGGCGCTCGCGGCGGCGGTCTTTTCCTCCACCCGGGTGGCGGCCTGCGCGGCCTTTTGCGCGGCGCGGCGGATGCCCTCGGCCACGGCACGCGACACCTTGCCCGCACCGACCTTGCCTTTCTCCGCCGCGTCCCTGGCGGCGTCGGCGGCCTTGCGGGCCGCCCGTTCCGCATCCTGTGCGGCCCTGTGGGCGGCATCACGGGTCTTTTTCTGCATCGCGCTTTCGGGCGGAGTCAGTTGGGCGGGGGCCGTGTAGTCGGCTGCGAAAGCCGTGGCGCTGAGCGCGATGGCGATCGGCGCCAGCAAGGTGCGAAGCGGGTGGGTGCTTGTCATGGGGGTCTCGCTTGAATGAAGGTTGGAGGGGAGCGGTCCGGGGAATGCTCAATCGGCCGCTTCCATGCGCACCAGCAGCACCGGCACGGCACTGCCCCTGACGACGCGCTCCGCGTCGCTGCCCAGCGCCAGCCGGCCCAGGCCACGGCGGCCATGGGTGCCCATCACGATCAGGTCGCAGGCGGTCTTGGCGGCCTCGTCGATCACGGCATCGGCCACGCGGCCCTGCGTGATCTCGCGCAGCACGGTCTGCGCCTGCACATCGGCCGCCGTGGCCTCCGACAAGGCTTTCGTCAGCACCGATTCGCCGTACTGGCGCATCTGCTGCATGCCGGCCTCGAAGCTGGAGATCGTCGACAGCTCCACGAGCATCGGGAAGTCGTCGATGACATGCAGCAGGCGCAGCTTGCTCCCGAGCGCGGAAGCCAGGCGGATGGCCTCCCGCAGGCCGCGGTCGGCCGTGGGGCTTCCGTCCACCGGGACCAGGATGTGCGCGTACAGGGACATGGCGTTTTCTCCTTGGGGCCGCGTGGAACACTTGCCTGCCGCCGGCCCTGGCGCGACGGGCAGGTGCATTCTTCGGCCGCGCGGGCAAAGCGGGCTTGCGCCACGTCAACATCGCTCGAACTCACCGGCGGCTTGATGCGCGTCAAGCGGGCGCGAAAGGGTGCGCGACACAGTGGATGCACACCGATTCGATCCGATCGGAGCCACGACTGGAGCCCGCCATGTATTCACGCATTCTTGTTCCCCTGGACGGCAGTCCGACCTCGCTGGCAGGGCTGGACGAGGCCATCCGCCTGGCCCGGATCGAGGAATCGACGCTTCGGCTGCTGCACGTCGTGGACGAACTGAAGTACGCCTGGAGCTTTGACAGCCTCGCGGGCTGCGGCAGCGATCTGATCCCGCTGATGCAGGAGGCCGGCGAGCAGATCCTGCAGCAAGGCCGTGAGCAAGCGCAGGCTGCCGCGGTCCGCTGCGAGACAGTGCTTGTCACCGCGCTGGGCGGGCGCGTCTGCGACATCGTCATCGAGCAGGCAAAGGCCTGGAACGCCGGATTGATCGTGCTCGGCTCGCACGGGCGCGGCGGCGTCGGGCGCGCGCTGTTGGGCAGCGACGCCGAACAGATCCTGCGCAGCGCCCCGGCACCCGTGCTGCTGGTGCATGCGCCGCGCGCGGGAGCCGTCGCACCGGCGGCCTCCCGCGTCGCGGCCAAGGCCTGAGCCGTCGCAAGCCGCTGGGGCAGCCCGATTCAGGTGCTGTGCGATCCTGTCTGCTGCACCCGACGCTCGAGCAGTTCGAAGATGCCCATGCCGGCCAGCATCGCGGCCACGAAGACCAGGGCCTTGGGCTCGCCCATTCCGAGGGCGACAAGCCCGGGCCCGGGGCAGAAGCCGGCGACGCCCCAGCCCACGCCGAAGAGCAGGCTCCCCAGGACAAGGCGGCGATCGATGCGCCGCGCGGAGGGCAGGCGCATCTGCGCGCCCAGGATCGACAGCGTGCGGCGCCTGGCCGCCAGGAAGCCGACCATGGCGACGGCGATGGCACCGGCCATCACGAAGGCCAGCGAGGGATCCCATGCGCCGGCCAGGTCGAGGAAGCCCAGCACCTTGGCCGGATTGGCCATCCCGGAGACGATCAGCCCGAGGCCGAAGACCAGCCCGGCGAGCAACGAAGCGAGAGCGATCATGGCAATCCCCTCAGACGCCGAACAGATGGCGCACCACGAACACCGTCGCAAAGCCGGCGCCCATGAACGCCGCCGTGGCCACGAGCGAGCGAGGCGACAGGCGGGACAGCCCGCAGACCCCGTGGCCGCTGGTGCAGCCCGCCCCGTAGCGGGTGCCCACGCCCACCAGCAGTCCGGCCAGGATCAAAGCGCCGTAGTCCGCATCGATGCGAACACTCGGCAGCGCCGCGAAAAGCAGATGGACGCACGGCGCGCCGACCAGTCCGAGCAAGAAGGCGACACGCCAGGCGACGTCGCCACGGGACGGCCTGAGCAGGCCGCCAAGCACGCCGCTGATACCGGCGATGCGCCCGTTCAGAAGCACGAACATCGCCGCGGCGAGGCCGATGAGAGCGCCCCCGGCAAGCGCGGCGAGCGGCGTGAAATGGGCCCAGTCGATGGACATCATTCCTCCTTGGGACAGTAGAGGCGGTAGAGAACCGCAAGGATTTCCAGCATCGCCGGGTCGGCCACGCTGTAGAAGATGTTCTTGCCCTCGCGACGTGTGTCGACCACGCCTTCGTTGCGCAGCACGCCCAGCTGCTGCGACAGCGTGGGCTGGTGGATGCCCAGCTTCTGCTCCAGGTCGCTCACGCACATCTCGCCCTGGGACAGCTGGCACAGCAGCAGCAGGCGGTCTTCGTTGGCCAGGAGCTTGAGCGCTGCGACCGCACGGCCGGCGGCACCGCGCAGCGCTTCGGGATCGATGGTCATGGGGGAGGAAGAATTCATGGCTTTCCGATTTCGCTTTCTGCCGATATATTATATTTAAATATATATTGTTTTCGACCCCACCGGACATCCATGGATGGAGCGCCATGACAACCCGCACGACGACCCAAGGTTTCTTCGATCCCGCGACATGGACGATTTCCTATGTCGTGTGGGAACACGCAACGAGGCACGCCGCCGTCATCGACCCGGTGCTGGACTACGACTTCAAGTCCGGTCACACGCGCACGGTGTCGGCCGACAGGCTGCTCGCCCACGTCAGGGACCATGGCCTGCAGGTCGACTGGATCCTGGAGACCCATGCACACGCCGATCACCTGTCCGGCGCCCGCCACGTCCAGGCGCAGGTGGGAGGACGAATCGCCATCGGCGAGAACATCCGTGTCGTCCAGTCGACCTTCAAGAAGCTCTTCAACTTCGAGCAGGGGTTCTTGCCGGACGGCAGCCAGTTCGATCACCTGTTCAAGGACGGCGAGGTCTTCAGCATCGGCGAGGTCGAGATCACCGCGCTGGCGGTGCCGGGCCACACGCCGGCCGACATGGCGTATCTGGTGGACGGTGCCGTCTTCGTCGGCGACACGCTTTTCATGCCCGATGTCGGCAGCGCCCGCGCCGACTTTCCCGGCGGTGACGCCCGGCAGCTCCACGCGTCGATGCGCAGGCTGCTGGACCTGCCGCCCGACACCGTCATGTACGTCTGCCACGACTACCCGCCCGCGTCGCGGCAGGCCTGCTGGCAGACCACGGTGGCGCAGCAGCGCGCGCACAACATCCACGTGCGCGACGGCATCGATGTCGACGAGTTCGTGGCGATGCGCAAGGCCCGCGATGCGACTCTGGAGGTGCCGACGCTCATTCTTCCGTCGATCCAGGTGAATGTGCGCGGCGGGCGCTTTCCTCCCGCCGACGACAACGGCGTCTCCTACCTTCGCATCCCATTGAATGCACTCCCGCTGCCTTGACCTGCGTCAAGGTCCCGGCCGGGCGCGGTCCGCAGAATGCTGCGCACTGTCCATGAGGTACGAATGCAATCCTTGCTCTATTCCGGCGTGTTTGATCTTCCCTGGTGGGGTGCGGTGCTGGTCGCGCTGGCGCTCACCCACGTCACCATCGCGTCGGTCACCATCTTCCTGCACCGCCACCAGGCGCATCGCGCGCTCGAGCTGCACCCCGTGGCCAGCCACTTCTTCCGCTTCTGGCTGTGGCTGACCACCGGCATGCTGACCAAGGAATGGGCCGCGGTGCACCGCAAGCACCACGCCAAGTGCGAGACCCCCGACGACCCGCACAGTCCGCAGGTGTACGGCCTCAACCGGGTGCTGTGGGGCGGTGTATTCCTCTATGTGCGCGAGGCGGCGCATGCCGAAACGCTGGAGCGCTATGGGCACGGCACGCCCGACGACTGGATCGAACGGCGCCTCTATTCGAGATACAAGATCCTCGGCATCGTGCTGATGGGTATAGTGGACATGGCGCTGTTCGGCGCGGTGCCGGGCGCCCTCATTCTGCTCACGCAGATCGCGTGGATCCCTTTCTGGGCGGCCGGCGTGGTCAACGGCATCGGCCACTACTGGGGCTACCGCAACTGGCCGGCGACGGACGCCAGCACCAACATCTCGCCGATCGGCATCCTGATCGGCGGGGAGGAACTGCACAACAACCACCATGCCTTTCCTTCCTCGGCCAAGCTGTCGAGCAAGTGGTTCGAGTTCGACATCGGCTGGCTCTACATCCGCGTGCTGCAGGCCCTGGGCCTGGCGAAGGTGAAACATGTGGCGCCGAGCCCGCGCCTCGTGGCGCCCAAGGCCGACATCGACCTTGCCACCGTGCAGGCCGTCATTCGCTGCCACTACGACGTGCTGTCGAACTACACGCGCTCGCTGAAGAAGGCCTGCGTCGCCGAACTCGAGCGCCTGCGCCGCATGTCGCCGGAGGCCGCGCGCGCCCTGAAGACGGTCAAGCCGCTGCTCGGCAAGGACCAGGGGGTGCTGGGCCCGTCACGGCAACAGCAGGTGATGCAGGCGTTGAGCGCATCGCAGGTGCTGGCTACGATGTATGCGATGCGCGGGGAGTTGACCGCCTTGTGGAGCCGATCCACAGCCACCGGCGAACAGCTCGCAAGGCAACTGCAGGACTGGTGCCAGCGCGCTGAGGCGAGCGGCATCGCCCCCCTGGCGGACTTCTCCCGACGCCTGCGCTCCTATGCCTGAACGAAGCTGAATCCCGGGACGTGCGAATGAAGCCTGTGCCGTTGCTCTGCGCCCTGTGCACCGCGATGGCATTGGCCGGCTGTGGCAGCCAGTCCATGCGTGCGTCCGCGGGCGGCTTGCTGGTCGGCTCGCTGGCCGGCGCGACCCCAGGCAGTGTGGCTGCCAGGGCCATGGACGACAGCGACCGTCGCCGCGCGGCGAGCGCGCTGGAAACCTTGCCCGATCGCCAATCCTCGGCCTGGCGCAACGGCGAGACCGGCGACAGCTTCGTGTTCACGCCCACACGCAGTTTCCAGCAACGCGGCGCGCGATGCCGCGACTTCAGGCTCGAGGTCGTGGTGGGCGGCCGGCCCGACGGTATCGGCGGCAGCGCATGCCGGCAGGACGACGGCACCTGGCGCGTCCCGGGCTGAAGCAGGGCCCGCGAGTCCTAGACATGGTCCGGCGGTTCGATGTCTGCAACGGCGACGCCGACGGCCTGTGTGCCGCCGTTCAATGGCGGCTGCACGAGCCCATGGCCGCCGAACTGGTGACCGGCCTGAAGCGCGACATCGCGCTGCTTGGCCGCGTCCCGGGTCGGGCAGGCGACGAAGTCAACGTGTTCGACATCTCGATGCAGCGCAACCGCGACGATCTGCTGCGCTTGCTCGGCGATGGTGTGCGGGTGCGCTACTTCGACCATCACGCGGCCGGCGAGGTGCCGGTGCATCCGGGCCTCGAAACGCACATTGACGAAGCCAGCGCCGTCTGCACCAGCCTGCTCGTCGATCGCCACTTGGGCGGCGCATATCGTGCCTGGGCCCTGGTCGGCATCTACGGCGACAACCTCGGCGCGGTGGCCGACAGGCTGGCACTCCAGCGTGATTTCGAGCCCGGCGATTGCGCGGCGCTGCGCCGGCTGGGCGAGTTGATCAACTACAACGCCTATGGCGAGGATGAGCGCGACGTTTGCATCGCGCCCCGCCTGCTGTTTCCCATGATGGCACGCCACCCGGACCCGCGCGACATGCTGGCGCGCGAAGCCGTCGTCGACGACATCGAGGCAGTACGCCGCAACGACCTGCGGCAGGCTGCCGGCGCGGTACCGTTCTGGCAGGGGCCCGGGGGCAGCGTGCGCATGCTGCCCGATGCGCCGTGGAGCCGGCGTGTGATCGGCTGCCTCGCCAACACGCTGGCCAACAGCGAGCCCGACCTCGCGCACGCGGTGCTGAAGGCGCAGGGCGACAGCTATGTTGTCAGCGTGCGCGCGCCCCTGTCGCTTCCGCGCGGCGCGCATTCGTTGTGCAGCCGCTTCGGGGGCGCGGGCCGTTCGCGCGCCGCCGGCATCGACCGGCTGCCGCACGCCGATCTGCAGCGCTTCGTCGAGGCATTCGCCAACGCGTCCTGGGCCTAGCCCCGAACTTCCGCTTGATGCAGCGCAACGCACCGGCTTAGCGGCATGCCTACGATGAGTGTCTGGCTCGGGCCGCCGCAGGATCGCTCACTTTCCGGCAGGCACGCTCCATGGAGGCATCCACCATGTTTGAAACACTCTATCGGCTGTCCCTTACAAGGTTTCCGGTCAACGTGGCGGACCAGCGGCAGATCGAGAACCTCAGGAAGCTAGATGCGGCGGGATACGTTCGCGCCTTCATTCCGCCTCCGCACGTCGATTGCGACGACTGCATGCGTCAGGATCCGGCGACCGTTCTCGGCATCACGCCGCAGGGGTGGTCGATCCTCGGACGCGGTTCGAATTCGGAAAACTCGCGCAGGCGAGGTCGCGGTCTGGTCGACGGGCCGTGAACGGCTTTCCTTGCGCTATCTCAAGGAATGCGCGCTCGGATGCACCTAACGTAGGGCCATGAAAGCACTCGTCTACCAAGGCCCCGGCCTCAAGTCGCTCGAAGACCGTCCCAAGCCGCAGATCCAGGCAGCGGGCGACGCCATCGTGCGCATTCTCAAGACGACCATCTGCGGCACCGACCTGCACATCCTCAAGGGTGACGTGGCGACCTGCACGCCGGGCCGCATCCTCGGGCACGAGGGGGTGGGTGTCGTAGAGGCCGTCGGCGACGGCGTGACGGCCTTCCATCCGGGCGATCACGTGCTGATCTCGTGCATCTCGTCGTGCGGCAAGTGCGAGTACTGCCGGCGCGGCATGTATTCGCACTGCGCCACCGGCGGCTGGATCCTGGGCAATACCATCGACGGCACGCAGGCCGAGTACGTGCGCATCCCGCATGCGGACACCAGCCTCTATCCGATACCGCCGGGCGCGGACGAGGAGGCGCTGGTGATGCTCAGCGACATCCTGCCGACCGGCTTCGAGTGCGGCGTGCTCAACGGCAAGGTCGCGCCCGGCAGCACGGTGGCGATCGTGGGGGCGGGCCCGATCGGGCTGGCCACGCTGCTCACCGCCCGGTTCTATTCGCCTTCGCAGCTCATCCTGATCGACCTGGACGACGGCCGTCTCGAGGTCGCGCGCCGCTTCGGCGCGACGCACACGATCAACAGCGCCGACGGCATGGCGGCCAAGGCCGTGCTCGCGCTCACGGGCGGGCGTGGCGTCGACGTGTCGATCGAGGCGGTTGGCATACCGGCCACCTTCGTGCTTTGCCAGGACATCGTGGCGCCCGGCGGCACCATCGCGAATATCGGTGTTCACGGGCATCCGGCGGAACTTCATCTGGAGCGGCTGTGGTCGCAGAACATCGCGATCACCACGCGGCTGGTCGACACGGTGTCGACACCGATGCTGCTGAAGACGGTGCAGTCGCGCAAGGTGGATCCGAAGTTGCTGATCACCCACAGGTTCAGGCTCGACCAGGTCCTGGAGGCCTACGACACCTTCGGTCGCGCGGCCGAAACGCATGCGCTGAAGGTGATCATCGAGGCGTAGGCCCTCGCGGCTGCCGGACGGTCTTTCCCTTCCACTTTTTTTTCCAGCGGGTTCCTCCATGTCGCTTTTCCATGCCGTCGCTTGGGTCGATCACCACTCGGCGCAAATCCTCCAGTTCGACGCTTCTCAGGTCATCGCGCAGCAGGTCAGGGCACATGTCCACTACACGCGCCAGCATGGCAGCAGTGTTCGCAGCGAGCATGAATTCTTCGGCGAGGTATGCGATGCGATGGCGGGGATCACCAAAGTGCTCGTCGCCGGCTCCCACACCGCACAGGCCGATTTCCGCCACTACGTCGAGAAGCATCGCCCCGAGGTGGCGGGTCGCATCGTCGGATGGGAGACGGTGGGGCATCTGGGCAACGGCGAACTCGTGGCCCTGGCGCGGCGCTACTTCTCGGTGCATGCTGGCATGGCAACGCCGATGAAGGCCGGATGAGGCCGGCCGCCAAGGAGGACGTCGCTGCTGGTGGTGCTGGTGGGAGGTAGTAAGAAGACTGATTCTCTTTGGCATCCCGGGCACATTGCGGCGCGCTTCTTTGCGCCGGCGCTCAACCTGCTTACCCTTGGCGCATTCGGGCTTGTGCACACGGACCATCCTGTCCTGGCACAGCCGCCTTCCGACCAGTGTTCGAGACCGCATGAAACTGCAGCCGCATCGGCATCAGCGCCAACGCCCGGAATCCACCGCGTGGTGGCTGCTGTTCGCCATGATGCTGGTTGCCCTGCAGCCTTTCATTGCCATCCATTTCCGCGATGACGGCTGGGAGGACGAGCCCGGCTTTCGCATACGCGCGGTCAGTGCCACCGTCCAGTTCGAGCCCGACGAGCGGCCCGGCCACGTGGCCAGGCCCGAGACCACGGTGTTCGTGCCCTCGGGCGCCAGCATCGACCAGCCCGGTGCATTCCAAGACGGGCTGGCCGGCCTCATGGCCCTGGTCCTGGCCTTGCTGCCGTTGATCGTGCGCCTGCCCGTGCCTCGGCCGCTGTCCTCGCGCGGCCCGAGCGGGCGTCCGCATGCACGTTGCCGAGCGCCTCCGCCCACCGCCATATGGCGCCGCCTTCCGCCCAAGACCGCACCTCCTGCGTCGACCTGAGCAGCGACGTCGCCACGCGATGTCGACCCTGCTGCGCGCGCTCGCGCAGCGATCTTGTTCAGTGTCGAAAGGTTCTATCGTGAATTCATCTTCAAGCCGCGCGCGCGTCCATGCCGCCATCGGCATCCTGCTTCTCGCCGGCGCAATGTCCGTTGCGCCGCCGGCCTCGGCCGCCCCCGAGGAAATCCAGGTCTATCTTGACGACATGAGTGCCCCGGGGCAATTCGGTGTCGATGTCCACAACAACTACGTCTTCTCCGGCGCGTCCACGCCGGGCTACGCTGGCGAACAGCCGCCGCGGCATGTCTATCGCCTCACGCCGGAGTTCTACTACGGCGTCAGCGACACGCTGGAACTCGGGCTCTACGTGCTCTCGAGCCGCGCCCCCAATGCCGATACCAAGGTGGATGGCGCCAAGGTCCGCATCAAATACATCGCACCGCACGACAAGACGCAGGGCATGTTCTGGGGCGCGAACCTGGAGATCGGCAAGACCAGTCTTCGCGTATCTCCCACCGCATGGAACGCCGAGCTCAAGGGCATTCTTGGATACCGCACCGGCCCCTGGACGCTGGCGGTGAATCCGAACATCGACTGGAGCCTGGCGCGGCACGGCGGACCCGTCACGCTCGACCTGGACGCCAGGATCGCCTATGCCCTGGACGACAAGACCCAGATCGGCCTGGAAACCTACAACGAACTCGGTCCGCTCTCGCATCTCGATGCGCTGCGCAAGAACAGCAAGACGCTGTTCGTGGCGCTGGACCACGAATTCGATCGCTTCGACGTGAACGTCGGCATCGGCAAGGGCCTGACCAGCGAGGCCGACCGCTGGCTGCTGAAGTTCATCGTCGGTACGCACTTTTGAAGGCGCTCGACATGGCCTGGAAAAATTCGACCTCCCGCTACGGCACCCCCGTCATCGCTCTGCATTGGGCGATGTTGCTGCTGCTTGCCGCTGTCTATGCCTGCATGGAACTGCGCGGGCTTGCGCCCAGGGGCAGTGACCTGCGCGGCGCCTTGAAACCTCTGCATTTCCTGCTGGGCCTGTGTGTGCTGGCGTTGGTGGCCGCGCGGATCGCCGTGCGCTGGAGCACGGGGGCGGCGCCCGAGATCGCGCCTGCACCGCCGGCATGGCAGCGCAGGCTGTCGCAGCTCATGCACCTGGCGCTGTACGCCTTCATGATCGCCACGCCCTTGCTGGGCTGGCTCACGCTCAGCGCCGAGGGCAAGCCCATCGTGCTGTTCGGCCTGTCCGTGCCTTCGCTGCTGGGGGCAAACGACAGCCTGTCGGAGCAGCTCAAGGACGTGCACGAGACGCTGGCCACGGCCGGCTATTTCCTCATCGGGCTGCATGCCGCCGCGGCGCTGGCCCATCACTACCTCACGCACGACAACACGCTCGCTCGCATGCTGCCCGGGCGCTCTTCACGCTGACTGCCAATCTCACATGAAATCATTCCACTACCGCGCGCACGCCGAACGCCATCGCACCGAACACATCGGCTGGCTGCGCGCCGCCGTGCTGGGCGCCAACGACGGCATCATCTCCACCGCCAGCCTTGTCGTGGGCGTCACCGCCGCCCACGCCAGCCACGAGGTCATCCTGACGACCGCCATCGCGGGGCTGGTCGCGGGCGCGATGTCGATGGCCGCCGGCGAGTTCGTGTCGGTGCATTCGCAGGCCGACACCGAGAAGGCCGACCTCGAGCGCGAGCGCATCGAACTCGCCACGGAGCCGGACGCGGAGCACCGGGAGCTCACGGCGATCTACGTGCGGCGCGGTCTCGAGTACAAACTCGCGCAGCAGGTCGCCGCGCAGCTCATGGCCCACGACGCGCTCGGGGCGCACGCGCGTGACGAACTCGGCATCTCGGACACGCTCAGCGCACGGCCGTTGCAGGCCGCGCTGGCCTCGGCGACGAGTTTTTCCGTGGGCGCCGCGCTGCCCCTCGTGGTGGTCGCCTGTGCGCCTTCCGGCGCGCTCCTGCCCTGGACCGTGTGCACCGCGATCGCATTCCTCGCCTTGCTGGGGGCTGCGGCCGCCAGGATCGGGGGCACGCCGATCGCGCGAAGCGTCTGGCGCGTGGCCTTCTGGGGCACGCTGGCCATGGGAGTCACCGCCGGCGTGGGAGCCCTGTTCGGCGTGCAGGCGTGAGCCCCGCAGCTTCGCGGCCGCGCGAGCCGCAACCGAGATGACGCCGGCTTGATCGCCGTCAATGCCGCGTTGCTCTCACGGCATGAACATCAGCTCTGCCGTCCATCCACTGCGCCGCTCGCGGCGCGCCATCCCGCGGGGCATGCATGAATTACAAGACCATCCTCGTTCACCTGGATCACTCGCTCAGGAGTCCCGTGCGCGCCGCCATGGCCGCCCGTTGGGCGCGGGCGCACGAGAGCCATCTTGTCGGGCTCCTGCCTTCGGGGCTGTACGACGGCATCATTCCCGCCGGTGCCATCGCCACCGGCATGACCGACTACATCGCGGAATCGAGCGACTATCTACGACGGCGCGCCGAGGCCGTCGCCCGGGAATTCAGGACGGACATCGCCAGATCGGGACCGCTGTCGTACGAGGTGCGCATGGTCGACGATGTGGCGGCCGACGCCGTGGTGCGGTACGGACGCGCGAGCGACCTGGTCGTGCTCGGTCAAAGCGACGCCTCGAACCGGGGCGACACCACGACCCGCGGACTTGCCGAGGACGTGCTGATGGAGGTGGGGCGACCGGTGCTGGTCGTGCCTTCGGCCGGTGTCTTCGAAGGCCGCCCAAGGACCATCGTGGCGGCGTGGGACGGCTCGCGCGAATCCGCCGTCGCGCTTCGCTCGGCGTTGCCGGCGCTGCGCCAGGCGGCGCGCGTCACGCTCATTTCGCTGCGCCACCCGCATGACGAAGACAACACGCAACGGCTGCTGCTGCCGGACATGATCCAGTTCCTGCTGCGCCACGGCGTGCAGGCGCATGCCGAATCCGAGGTGACCGAGATCGACATCGCCGATGCGCTCCTGTCGCGGCTCTCGGACCTGGGCGCCGACCTGCTCGTGATGGGCGGCTACGGTCATTCGCGCCTGCGCGAGCGAGTGCTGGGTGGCGTGACGCGGCAGATACTCGCGCAGATGACCGTGCCGGTCCTCATCGCGCATTGAACCGCCCGGCGTGGGCCTGCCGGCGCAGTTGCAGCGAGAATTCGCGCCATGGACACCACGCTGGTCGATGCGCTGCGGGAAACGCTCCGGCGGGAAACCGGTGAGCCGGTAGCGCTCGTGGAGACGCATATCTCGTGGGTGCTGCTGACTGCGACGCTGGCCTGCAAGCTGAAGAAGCCGGTTCGCCTGCCGTTCCTGGACTTCGGCAGCGTCGAGGCCCGCAAGCATTTCTGCGAGGAAGAGCTTCGCCTGAACCGGCGCTTCGCCCCCTCGCTGTACATCGACGTGGCGCCGGTCTGCGGCACGCGCACGTCGCCGCGGATCGGGGGCGATGGAACGCCGATCGACCACGTGGTCCGGATGCGGCGCTTTCCCGAGTCGTCGCTGTTGCGCAACCTGCTGCCGACCCGGGAGTTCCGACCCGAATGGCTCGACGACTTTGCGGAGCGGCTCGCGGGTCTGCATGAGGCTGCCCCGCGGATGGCAGGGGTGTCCGAATTCGGCAGTCCCGAGCTGATCACGCGCGCGGCCACCGACATCCTCGACGCCTTGCAGGCACAGGGCGAGGACCCCCGCCTCGTGGCGCTGCGCGCGTGGATCGGCGAGCAGACCCAGGCATTGCGCATGGCTTGGATCGTGCGTCAGCAGAGTGGTGCGGTGCGCGAATGCCACGGCGACCTGCACATGGCGAATGTCGTCCTTGTCGACGGCGCGCTCACGCCCTTCGACTGCATCGAGTTCGACCCGGCATTGAGAAGCATCGACGTCATGAACGACATCGCCTTCCTCACCATGGACCTGACGGCCCATGGGCGCCCCGATCTCGCCTACCGCTTTCTGGACGCATGGCTGCAGCACAGCGGTGACTACCAAGGCCTGCAGGTGCTGCGCTTCTACGAGGTCTATCGTGCGCTGGTGCGTGCCATGGCCTGCGGCCTCCTTCCCCAGGGGGCCGATCGCGGAGTGCGGCCCGACTATCTGGCGTGCGCGGCGCAGTTGGCCGCGCGGCCGCCGGGGGATGCCCGGCTGCTGATCACGCACGGTTTCTCGGGCTCGGGCAAATCCAGCGTCGCCCTGCAACTGCTATGCGCCGCGGGGGCTGTACGCGTGCGCTCGGATGTGGAACGCAAGCGGCTGCACGGACTGGCACCACTGGCGCGCTCCGCCGATCTCGGGCTCGACATCTACGGCGAGCAGGCAACGCGGCTCACCTTCGACAGGCTGCGCGCCTGCGCGCGCGGTGCACTGCTGGCGGGCTACCCGGTGATCGTCGATGCGGCCTTTCTCCGCCGTGCGGAACGCCGCAGCTTCGAGACGCTGGCCGCGGAGCTGCACGTGCCCTTCGCGATCCTCGATTGCCGCGCCGCACACGCCACGCTGCGCCGCCGTGTGGCCGAGCGCGACGCGGCGCGCCTGGACGCATCCGAAGCCGGCCTGCCGGTGCTGGAGCGCCAACTGGAAAACCACGAGCCGCTGGAGCCCGGCGAGCAGGCGCTGACCATCGAAGTCTCCACGGAAGGCACCGTGGACGTCGCACAGGTCGAAGCGCGTTGGCGCGCGACGGCCCGCTGACGACGAATCACTGGCTGGCAAGCATCCCGCTCGGCAGCGTGAAGTGCTCGGACTCGGCCTTCGCGCTCTCGGGCGCGCGGACCAGCAACACCGGCACCGGCGACATGCGCAGGATGTGTTCCGCGCTGCTGCCCATGACCCAGCGGCCGATTCCACGCCGGCCGTGTGTCCCGATCACGATCAGATCGGCCTTCGACGACACCGCTTCGGCGATCACCTGGTCATGCACGGCGCCCCTGAAGCTGTCGAGCAGCACGGCGTCGGACGCGACGCTTGCCGCGGCGGCTTCGGCGCGCGCGTCCTCGAGCAGCTTCCTGGCATCCTTGCGCAGTTCCTCGAGCCAGTTGCCGGCGTAGCCGGAATAGGCATCCATGGCCAGTGCGAACGACAGCTCGTCGATGACGTGGACGAGGCGCAGGCGTCCGCCGGTGAGCTTCGCGAGGCGGATGGCTTCGGCCAGGCCCCGGGCGGACGTGGAACTGCCGTCGATGGGAACAAGAATTTTCTGGTACATGGCAAGACTCCGATGGGCTGATGGGATCGGCTCAGTATCCGGACGGAGCTGCCGCGCGGATTGACATGCATCAAGCGCGAGGCCCGCCCAGGGCCCGCCCTTGATCTGGAGCAACCCCGCGCACTGCCGAACGCGCGACCCTGCGGGCATGCACAGGAAGCCCCCATGATCCACGCCACCACCCGCATCATTCGCCAGGAGCATGCCGCGCTTGCGGCCATGCTTCGCTCCATCGTCATGCTGCTCGAGCAGCACCGCAAGAAAGGCACACTGCCCGATTTCGCGGCACTGCGGGCCATGCTCTTCTACGTCGACGAGTTTCCCGAGAAGCGGCATCACCGCAAGGAAACCGACCTGCTTTTCCCCAAGCTGCGCGCCAGGACGCCGATGTCGCGCGAGCTGATGGACCGGCTCGACAGCGACCATGCCTGGGGCGAGCGCCGGATCCGCAACGTCGAGCATGCGCTGCTGGCGTTCGAGATGCTGGGCGAGCCGCGGCGCGAGGCCTTCGAGAGCGCGGTCAACGACTATGTGGACTTCTACCTGAACCACATGGCCCTGGAGGAGCGGGAGATCCTGCCCCTGGCCGAGCGCGTGCTGACCGAGAACGACTGGCGCGACCTGGACGAGGCCTTCTCGCAGAACCGGGATCCGCTGACCGGGCACGTGGCGGATCTCGAATACAACGCGCTCTTCACGCGCATCGTGAACATCGTGCCTGCGCCCATCGGCCTGGGGCCGGAGTTGTAGGGCCTGTACATGCGCGTGCGCGCGCCGCTGAGAATCCCATATCCGGGTGATTGATGTTCAGCCACAGGGCGTTCATGATCAGTCCATGTACCTGAATCCCCTGACTGCGGGCCTGCCGGCCGCAGAGCGCGAGGCGCTCATCAAGTGCAGCGAGCTTCGCGAATACAAGCGCAACGAAACCTTGCTGGATGTGGGAGAGTCGACCGATCAGGTCTATTACGTTGCAAGCGGCCTGCTGCGGGTCGTCACGCCGGCACGCGACGATGGCTTCGATGTGACGACCGAATTCGTCGCACGCCAGGACTTCTTCTTCGACCTGTCGATCCGGGAGGACAGCTACCTCTCCAAGCACAAGCTGGTCGCCGCGCTTCCTTCGGCGGTCTACTTCGTGCCGATAGCGGCGATGCGCGAAGTTTGCGCACGTCACCCCGAGGTGGTCTTCGGTCTGCTGGGGCTGGCAATGAAGCGCACGAGCATGTTGCGCACCCAGATGCGCCGCATCTCCTCGCTGCCGCCCGAAGCCGTGGTGCACCGCGTGTTGCACCAGCTCACGGATCTGGCGCCTTTTTCCGGCACCGGCGGCTTCGACAAGCGGATTTCGCAGTCGGTGATCGCGTCTTACGCGGGCCTCTCGAGAGAGGTGGTCAACAAGACCATGCGCGACATGGAGAGCCGGGGCCTGGTGCGCCGGGACAACGAGGCGGTCTACGTGTCCGGCGAGGCGGCGGTGACCGATTTCGGCGTGCTGATGGACGGGGCAGGCCTGGCATCGTCCGCGCCGCCACCAGGCAGCCACAAGCACTAGGCCGAATCGACATCCGGACCAGCGTCAAACGTCTTCGTCAGCGCGCTGCGACATAGGTGCCCGGTGCATCGCACAGTGGGGGCAGGCCATGCCGCGGCGCTCCCATGCCAGGCGGACGCCGCCGCGGCCCCGAGTGCGAAACCAGCCACTGCTGGAAGGCCGGCCACCATGAGCCGTCGATTTCCTTCGACACCCGAAGGAAGTCGTCGGGCGAAACATAGGCACCGTTCCTCCTTCGATGCAGCATGCGATGGCTGCGCTGCGCGTGTCCGGGCTCGCTCAGAATGCCCGCGTTGTGCCCGCCCGAAGTCAGGACGAAGCTCGTGTCCGCATCGCACAGCAGGTTGAACTTGTAGACCGAGCGCCACGGCGCCACATGGTCGGTGCGGGTGCCGAGCAGGAACACCGGCACGTCGATGTCGTTCAGCGACACCGGCTTTCCGTCGACGAGGTAATGGCCTTCGGCCAGCGAGTTCTCCAGAAAGAGGCCGCGCAGGTAGTCGGCGTGCATGCGGTAGGGCATGCGCGTGCCGTCGGCGTTCCATGCCATCAGGTCGGTCATCGGAACGCGCTCCCCCAGCAAATGGTTGCGCACCATGGGCGCCCAGAGCAGATCGCCGGAGCGCAGCGCCTGGAACGCGGCCGCCATCTGCGCCGAACTCAGGAAACCTTGGCGCGACATGACGTCCTCTAGGAACGCGAGTTGGCTCTCGTCGATGAACAGGCCGATCTCCCCGGGCTCGGTGAAATCGGTCTGGGCGGCCAGCAGCGTGAGCGAGGCGAGGCGGTCGCTGCGGTCGCGGGCCATTGCCGCCGCGGCAATGGCCATCAGCGTGCCGCCCAGGCAATAACCGAGCGCGTGCACCCGGCGCCGGGGCAGCACGGCTTCGATGGCGTCGAGACTGGCGCGGATGCCGAGCCGGAGATAGTCGGCCATGCCGAGTTGTGCATCCGACGCGTCCGGGTTCTTCCAGGAGACCGCGAACACCGTGTGGCCGTGGTCGACCAGGTAGCGGATCAGCGAGTTGTGCGGAGAAAGGTCGAGCACGTAGTACTTCATGATCCACGCACTCACGACGAGCACCGGCTCGGCGTGCACCGTCGCTGTCGCAGGCGCGTACTGGATGAGCTCGATGAGTTCGTTGCGCAGGATGACCTTGCCGGGCGTGACCGCGACCTCATGCCCGGGCCTGAACGCCTCCGCGCCGGCCGGTGGTTGCCCGAGGGCGCCGCGCCCGAAGTCTTCCAGCCAATGGGCGGCGCCGGCGAGCAGGTTCGCGCCGCCCGTGGCGGCGGTTCGTTGCAGCACCTGTGGATTGGTCGCTGCGATGTTGGCGGGCGACATCATCTCCAGCCACTGGCGCACGGTGAAGGCCACCAGCTGCTCATGGTGCCGGTCCACGCCCGGCACACCGCGGACCAGGTCGAGCAGGCGGCGTCCCGTGGTTTCGAAGGCTTCGCGGTACGTGCCGAAGGGCCATGGCGTCCAGTCCTCGGCGCTGAGCCGCGGATCGTGCGCGGGCGGCTGCCCGCCGGGAGCGGGCCGGGGCCAGAGGACCCCGGAGCTTCGCCCGGGCTGCGTCGCGAAATGGATGGCCCAGTCGGACCACGCCAGCAGCAGCGCCGCCGGCGACATGCTGCCGATGAGTCCGGCCCAGGCCGCGTGGAGGGCCCGGTCGAGTTCGTTGTGGTCCTGGATCACTGGTGTCCTTGGGAAATTCGCCACGCATGGTCTGCGGGCATCGGCGCCGAGTCTGCGGGGCGCACACGCCGATTGCCTTGACCCGCGTCAATGCGCCGCCGGCAGCTGCCCCCTACGCTGTGCCGAACGCCCCCTAGGCCACCCACCGGAGCCGCCCATGCCAACCAGAGTCGTCGATTTTTCCGCCCGGTCCGAAGTCATTCGGGCCGAACCTTTCAACGCGCATTTCTGGGCCTGCACGCCCGCCGAGTTCCGCGCCTACCTGGGACGGCCGCGCGAATTCCTGCGCAGGCTCGGCATCGTGGTGCCACGCGAGTGCCGCATCGAGACGACGATCGAGAACCACGGCTGGCTCGAAGACGAGGCCCCCGATTTCGAGAACGACAGCGCGAGCAGGAACGACACGGTCATCTGCAACCTGGGCTGCGGCGGCGCCAACCGCTCCGTGTACCGCATCGTGAGCTACGCGCGAGACGAAGCCGCGACAGGCAATGTCAAGAAGTCGTTGCTCCATGGCGCCGGCCGCCAGCAGGTCGCGGACGACGTGCATGCGCCCGACGGAAAGAAAAAGGACAAGAAGACAAAGAGAGCGAAGAAGGCGAAGGACCGCCGCAAGGACGATCACGAATGAGGGCGGCCTTGCGCCTTCAGGTCCGATGCCGCGCCTCGGCCGCCGTCTGGCATGCAGTGCAGCGAACGGCGGTGGGCTGCGCGAGCAATCGCGCGCGCGGAATTTCCACGCCGCAGTCCTCGCAGATGCCGTAGCGACCGTCCTCCATGCGCGCGAGCGCCCGCTCGATTTCTTCGAGCCTGGCGTAGTCGACCTCCACCTCGGCCATGTACACGTCGGCGGCACGCTCCGCTTCGGCCTCGTCGGCATGTGTCTTCACGTCGTGCGCGTCCTCGGCGGGCATGAGGTGCGCCGAAGGCGCCGATGCACGGAGTTCCTCGAGCACCTGCTCCTTCAGCAGGTCGAGTTGCTGGCGAATCGCGAGGCGATCGCTTGCGTTCAGATGTCTCATGGTGTGTCCTTGCAGAAAAGTGAAGAGAAGACCGCCGCGATTCCGCTCGGGCCGGGTCAGGGGCGCCCGCGCGATGCCGGCATGCGCACCGCCAGGTAAGCGAGCCGCCGGTCGCGCAGCACCAGCAACGCGACCATGCCCCCGGCAGGCTGCTGCGACAGGCCTTGCCTGAAATCCTCCAGGCGATGGAGCTTCACGGTATTCAGCGCGACGATCACGTCGCCCCCGCGAATCCCTTCGCTGCGCGCAATGCCGTCCGCCTCCTCACGATCAGGCCGCTGTCGATGCGCAGCTGCAGCCGCTGCGCAGGCGAGAGATCACCCAGGCTCAGGCCCAATCCGTCGTTCCATTCGGGTGCCGCGCTCGTGAGGGATGTCTCCGGCGTCCCGGGCTGCGCCGCCAGCGACACCTGGAGCAGGCGGCTCTTGCCGTTGCGCCACACCTCCAGCTGCATGCGGCTGCCCGGCTTGCGTTGCGCGATCTGCTGCGGCAGGTCGATGACATGCGCCAGAGGCTTGCCGTCGAACTCCAGCACTGCATCTCCCTGGGCGAGGCCGGACGCGTCCGCGGGGCTGCCTTTCTCGACCCGTACCACCAGCGCGCCGGTGGTCGCAGGCAGGCCGAAGGACTGGGCCAGCGCTGGCGTCACCTCCTGGAACTCGGCGCCCAGATAGGCACGCCGGACCATGCCATGCGCGCGCAACTGCTGCGCAACCTGCATCGCCAGGTTGATCGGCACCGCGAAGGACAGGCCCATGTAGCCGCCGCTGCCGCTGTAGATCAGCGAGTTGATGCCGACCACCTCGCCACGGCTGTTGAGCAGAGGGCTGCCCGAGCTGCCCGGATTGATGGCGACATCGGTCTGGATGAAGGGGATCTCGCCTGCGCCGCCCATGACGCGTTCCACGGCGCTGACGACACCGGCCGTGACGCTGCCGTGGAACCCGAAGGGCGAGCTGATCGCGGCGACCCAGTCGCCAGCGGCCAGCGACGCGGAGTCACCGATCACGGCCACGGGCAACGCGTGCGCATCGATCTTCAGGAGCCCGACGTCGGTGCGCTTGTCGACGCCGACCACCTTCGCCGTGAAGCGGCGCCCGTCATCCAGCTGGACCTGTGCCTCGTCGATGTTCGCGACCACGTGGGCGCTCGTGAGAATCAGCCCGTCGCTGCCGATGATCAGGCCCGAGGCGAGGTCGCGGATCTGGCTGATCCGGGCGCTCGTCGGCAGCGGCCAGGCCAGGCGATCGGCGAAGTCGCGCTCCGGGGCGATTTCGAGTTCGATGTCTTGCGAGTTTTCGTCGCGCCCGACGCGCAGCGTGCTGATGTCGACCACCCACGCCCTGCGACTGGCCACGAGGGACGCGAAATCGAGAGCGGCCGGCGGGGTGGCAGGGCCAGCCGCTATCGCTGTCGACGCATGGGGCTGCGCCACCGTCGGCCCGCTCGCGCAGGCACTCAGGAAACAGCCGCAGGCCAGCAGGGCCGCCGTGCGGATGGCGCCGGGCGAGCGCATGCGTCAGACCGCCTGGGGCGACAAGGTGGCGGGGCGCACCACGGCGCGCGAATCCTCCGCGCTCTGCACCGCGGTGCCGAATGCCTGCAGCCGGGCGGCACAACTGCCGTCGTCGACCTCGTGCATGGTGAATGCGGTGCTCAGGATCGGCGCGCGGCCGAGCCGCTTGCCGACTTCGGCCACGGCGTTGGGGGCGCCGCGTCCGCCCATGACGGAGATCATTGCCACGTCGGGCAGGCGGGCACCCTTGTGGTCCACGAACGTGCGCATCGGGCCGGCCAGCCGGAGGCCCCAGATCGGCGAGATCAGCACCACGGCCTTGTAGTCGCCGGGCGGCGGCCCGTCGTAGCGGATGGCGGGCATCCGCCGGAAGAACGAGTCGATCAGGCAGCGCCAGTTGCCGAGTGCGCCGCTTCTCGGGTGCAGGTCGTGGATTTCGGCCATCTCCCAGCCCTGCTGGCTGCAAAGAAGCTGGGCAAGACGGCGGCAGGTGCCGGTGTAGGAATAGACGATCACAAGGACGTTGTTCATGCTGGCCTCTGCTGCTGCATTCATGGAGGGCAATTTAGGCGTCGCGGCCCGTGGCCGGCTTGATGTGGCGCAAGGCGGTGCGAAGGCGTCGCGGCGACCATCCGGCCATCGGGAATGTCCCCGTCGAAAGAACCGTCATGAAGATTCCGCCTGCCTTCGATGGTGGCGACCACGCGAAGCGCAGGCCGGCCGGCCGCGCCGCCGCAATCGTTTTGGGCATGCTCGCGCTGCTCGGGCCCCATGTGGCATGGTCGCAAGACCAGGCGTGCGCGCAGCGGACCCAGCCGTCGTCGCAGGGCGTGGACTTCGCCGCCGCGGCGGCTCGCCAGGCACCGGCCGTCGTCGGGGTGAGCGTGATCGGGCAGCGCGACGACTGGCCGACCGTCGACACCTCGGCGCGCGTGCCGGCACCGTTCGACCAGGCCCCGGGCCGTGGCCTGGCCTCGGGGTTCATCACCAGCCGCGACGGTTATGTCCTCACCAGTGCGCATGCCGTGCTCGGCGCCCAGCAGGTCGTCGTGTCCACGGCCGACAGGCATCGCTTCGACGCCGTGATCGTCGGGCTCGACCGGCGCACCGATGTCGCGCTGCTCAAGATACCGGGCGGCAACCTCCCGACGGTGGCCGTCGACCGGACAGGCAAGCTCTGCCCGGGCGAATGGGTCGCGGCCATGGGCGCGCCCTTCGGATTCGAGCGCAGCGTGACGGCGGGCGTGGTCAGCGCGAATCCGCGCTACATGCCCGGCGGCGGCGGCGTGCCGCTCATACAGACGGACGTCGCGCTCAACCCGGGCAATTCGGGCGGTCCGCTGTTCGACGAACGAGGCGAGGTCGTGGGAATGAACTCGATGATCTACGCCGTTGGCGGCGGCTACATCGGCCTGTCGTTCAGCCTCCCGATCGATACGGTCATGCGCATCGCCGAAGAACTTCGCGCGACAGGGAAGGTCACACGGGGACAGATCGGTGCCAGGACGCAGCCGCTCACGGACGAACTCGCCCCGGCCTTCGGACTGGCGGCGGCGACAGGGGCCCTGATCGTGCGTGTCGATGCGGCAAGCCCGGCGGAGATCGCGGGCCTTCGCAGCGGGGATGTGATCCTTTCCGTCGACGCGGCGCAGCCGATGTCCTATGAAGACATCCAGAACCGCGTGTCCTCGGCCCGTCCCGGCAGCCGGCTGGCATTGAACGTCTGGCGCCACAGATCCGCGCTGCCGGTGCAGGTGGCGGTGGCACAAGGCGTGGCGGACGCCGTGCCGCAGGTCGCGCGGCGAACCGACATGCACGAGGTCCGGTTCGGCCTCGAACTCGCGGAGCGCAAGGGTCCGCCGGGCGTCGGGTTGCTCGACCCCGGGCTCTACGTCAAGTCCGTCTCGGGCTCGGCGCAGCGGGCGGGACTGAGGTTCGGCGACATGGTGCTCGCGGTCAACGACGTGAGCGTCTCGGGACAGGCCGAGTTCGACGCGGCGATCAAATCCATCGGCGACGACGAGACCGTCGCATTGCTCATCATGCGAGGCAACGCCAGAGGCTTCGTGCCCATCGCGCCGCGCAGGTCGGGCGCAGTGTCGACGGCGCGCCGGCTGGATGCCGCCGCGGCCGCGGCGGCCAACTGAGAACCGGCGATGAAATCGATCAGCCACGGCGTCCTGATCTTCAATGGCGACGCGCAACTGCTGCTCTGCCACGCCACCGGCAGCCCGTACTGGGACATTCCCAAGGGCGGCGGCACGCTGACGGAAACCGGCCGGCAGACGGCCGTGCGGGAGACCTTCGAGGAATGCGGCCTGCGGCTGGCGCCCGAAGACCTCCTGCCGCTGGGATGCTTCGCCTATCGAGCGGGGAAGGACCTGCAGCTCTACGCGGTCCTGACGGGCAACTTCGACGCGCATGCGTGCACATGCGCCAGCCAGTTCGTCGATCGCCGCGGCCGGCCGCAGCCGGAGATGGATGCCTACCGGTGGGCAGGGTTCGACGAATTGCCGCAATGGTGCGCGAAAAGCCTGGTCGCCGTGCTGACGCGAGCACTCTCGCTGAAGGCGATCCTGGCGCAACTGCAGGTGCTGAAACAGCGGCACACCGATGTTGATCCCGCGCAAGGTCACCAGGACTTCATCGCACAAGAATGAAGGCACGGACCGCGCTCCGCGCGGCGGACTCATTCAGCCACGGAGATGCTCGATGAACACCACGATGAAACGGGCTTCGCAAGCCCTTGCCTTCGCGATCGTCACCCTTGCGGCGACCGGCACCCTGGTTCTTGCAGGCATGCGGGAAGACCCGCTGCAGGGGCAGGGCGCACGCACGGCCTGCATCGAGCGATGCCCGACCGCGCTGGCCAGCGCGGTGAAGTAAATCCGCTTTTTTCCTTTCAATGCGAGAACGACAATGCCCTCACATCGCCGCACCTTTCTTCTGACCCTTGTCGCAACCGGTGGACTGATGTCAGTCACCGAGGCCTTCTCCCAGGCCGCGCTCGATGAAAAGGATCCGCAGGCCGTGGCCCTCGGCTACGTCGCCGACACGACGAAGGCCGATGCCAGGAAGTACCCCAAGCACGACAACATGCAGGTCTGCAACGGCTGCGCGCTGTGGCAGTCCAAACCCACCGACGCCGTGGGCAACTGCGCGCTGTTCGCGGGCAAGCCGGTCCACGCGAAAGGCTGGTGCAGCGCCTGGTCCAGGAAGGCCTGAATCCGGGTGGACCGGCGGCACTTCACTCATGCGTCGCGAAGGACGACTCGATGGTTCTCCAGTCACATCCATTTAGATCGGCAGACAACCTCGGACCTGCGACCGCCGGGGGACTGTTCGACGTGCGGGCGAAGCCCGAGGAACGCTTGCATCCTCTTTTTCGCATGCTCCGGCAACGGGCCGACCTCGCACCGGCTCGAGGCCTGATATGCGAGCTGCACGGCTGCGCCTTCCGGGACGCGCAGCCCGACTATGTGGAGGCGTTCCAGGCGGGCGGCTTCGACGAGGCGCTTTTCAGGCTCTTTCTGTTTGCGCTCTTCGATGCCGCAGGCCATCGCGTCGAACTCGGGCATCGCGACCTGGCTTTCGTGCTGAGCAAGGCCGGCACGACCGCGGCCGTCGACGTGCTCACCGTTGGCACACCTGTGAGCGGGATAGAGCCGCAGGTGGACGCTTCGCGCCCGCCACTCGCCGGGCGGCGGTCGGT
The DNA here is from genome assembly GCF_003019815.1 of Variovorax sp. PMC12. NCBI lineage: Bacteria > Pseudomonadati > Pseudomonadota > Betaproteobacteria > Burkholderiales > Comamonadaceae > Variovorax > Variovorax sp. PMC12. Next base: position 1,027,261 of record NZ_CP027774.1, on the reverse strand, counting down.
GGGCATCGGCGGCTGTCTGTTCTGCGAGCTGCACGGCCGTCAATGGCACCAGCCTCCGGCAGCGGGCCATCCATTCGTGGTGGCCATCCAGGACTTCGATCATCGCGAGATGGCGAGCGGCGCGCCGCCCGACGCGCTGTTGCATTTCCTCTTCGGCGGCTCGGACATGTCGCGAGACCTCAACGACCTGTTTCCGCGCGGCTTCTTCGGCGAACAGGAGGCTGAGAATGTCTCGGCCATCCTGTTCTGCAACGACGCCACGATCGCGAAGTTCAACCGGCTGGGACAGGAACGGCACGCCGGGGATGTCGCCAGGATGCTGCGTCACGGGGCCTGCCTTGGCGACGACCACGGTGACTGGACCCCTGCCGGCTACGTCTACGAGGTGGGCAGGCGCGGCGCGTGCAAGGAAGCGTGGAACGAAGGCACCGTCCTCATCCACAACCCCCATGCCGCGCAGCCGCTGCCGGCGGACTGGATCGGCGCTTCGGCGGAGATCCAGCTTCGGGACGGCCGCATCGTCGAGCGCCTGGCGCAGGGTTTTCACCCGATCTCGTCGCACACCGAATTGCTCGGGCAGGATACGCCGGCCTGGTGGGTCGAGAAACGCATGAGCCTTCTGGCGCGAGAGTGCACCGCGCACTGCCCGGGGCCAGCGCCCGCCCCCTCGGTGGCACTGGCGCCGCGCAACTCAGGGTGAAGCGGGCGGTCTTTCGTGCCCCTGGGCGCTTCGCATCGCGCGCAGCACATGCAGGGCGGTCTCATAGCCGGACAGTGAGTTCGCGCGGATCGAGGGCAGCGAGAAATCGAAGTCGCGCGAGGCCGACTCGTCCTTGCCGACCGGGCGCAGGATGCGCGTGATGGACAGGCTGGCCGACGGGCTCATGAGCTCGGTGTAGCGCGGCCGCTGGCGCACCTTCCGGGCGGCTTCGGAGGGCAGCTGGGCGACGATCTCTTCCACGAGCTTGCGAAAGTCGCTCAGCGTCGCCTGCTCGCCGCAGGTGCGGCGCACGCGCTCCGCATACGCGATCTCGTCGCGCCGCAGCGCGACCTCCATCAGGTTGGCCGGCAGCGGCCTGGCCGAAGGGAAAAGGTCGACGATGAAAATGCGCTTGCCCGCCACGCCGCAGCGCTCCATCACCTGGTCCAGCGGCGAGTTGCTGACGAGGGCGCCGTCCCAGTAGTTGCGCCCGTCTATGGTCGTCCATGGCAGCGCAGGCGGCAGGCTGCCGCTGGCGACGATGTGGTCGACGGTCAGTGCGTCCACGTGGCTGTCGAAGATCCTGAGTTCCGCGCTCTCGACGTCCACCGCACTCACCAGCAGGCGCACCGGGCTTGACCGCATCGCTTCGAAGTCCACGTACCGCGCGAGCAGGTCGCGCACCGGCGTCGTGTCGTACAGCGACGTCCACGACGCGGCCCCGAGCGCCCCGGAAGGGGGCAACAGCCAGCGTGGCAGGAAGAAGGCCGGTACGCCGACGGTCATGGCCAACGAGGAGGACAGCAGGCGCCTCGCCGGCTCGTCGGACAGCTGCGGCGTGACCATGGCCAGGTCATGCCAGAAGGCCTCGAGCGCATCGGCGGCATTGCGCGGATGCGAAGCGACGATCGCGCCGTTGAAGGCGCCGATCGACACGCCGGCCACCACGTCCGCATGCAGGTGGCGCTGCTCGAGCGCGCGCACCACGCCGCTTTCGAACGCGCCCATCGCGCCGCCGCCCTGCAGGATCAGCACCGTCTGGTTGGGAATGGACGCCATCGAGAAACCCGGCCGCCTGAGGCGTGACTTGAAGCGCCCCACGTGCGTGTGATGGCGGATGAGCGAACGGATCGCCTGGGTTTCGCCCACCGGGCGTTCGGTGGTGAAGAGCGCGTGCGGAATTTCCCCCTGCAGGTACACGAGGCCCCAGCTGCGCGTACCGTGCGAACCCAGTTCGAGGCGGTCGGGGGCGCCGTCGGGCAGGCCCACGAACTGGAAGCTCGTGCCCAGCGCCTCGCAGAAGAATGCCGACACCTCGTCGAAGGGCAACCCCTGTCCGAGCATGTTCCTGGCGGCCAGCTTTCCCTGCTTGACGGCGTTGTCCCAATGCTCGCCTCGACGCCGCGCCTTGAACACCGGGTCGAGGAAGGATGCGACGTCACCGGCGGCAAAGACGCCGGGCACACTGGCCTGCAGCCGCTCGTCGACGACCACGCCGTCGGCCAGCGCAATGCCGCTGTCCGCGAGGAAATCCACCTCCGGCGCGACGCCGATGCCGATCACCACGAAATCGCAGGGCAGGCGCAATCCGTGCGTGGAGACCACCGCGCTGACCCGGTCGCTGCCTTCGAAGGCCACCGGTTCGCCGGCGTGCACCTCGATGCCATGGCTGGCGCATTGCTCGCTGAAGAAGCGACTGATCGGGACCGATTGCAAGGTGTCGAAGACCCGGCCGTGCTGCGCAAGCAGGCTCACGTGCACGCCCATCCTGCGCAGGGTCGTGGAAACCTCCATGCCGATGAAGCTCGCACCGATCACGACCGCCCGCGCGCCTTTCTGCGCGGCGGCGTGCAACGCCAGCGCGTCGCCGATGTCGCGCAGGCTGTGGATTCCCTGCAGTCCGCTGCCCGGAATGTGGAATCGCAGCGGCCGCGCACCGGTTGCAATCAGCAGCTTCCCATATGCGAGCGGGCCAGCGCGGTCGGTGGTGACGATGCGCCTGCGGGTGTCGACCGACAGCGCGCGGGTGCCGCGAAGGAGCTCGATGCCCAGGTCGTGGTAGCTGCCGGCATCGAGTACCGGCGTCAGCTCGCTGGCGGGGCCGTGCAGGAGGAGTGCCTTGGACAGCGGCGGGCGCTGGTAGGGCGGCTCCGGCTCCGCCGAGACCATGGCGATACTGCCTTGGGCGCCCTCGAGGCGCAGCGCCTCGGCGGCAGTCGCGCTGGCCAGGCCGCCGCCCAGCAGCAGGAAATCGATCTTTCTCGGGACCGCGGACGCGTGCATCGCATCGATGGATGTGGCGCCGTGGCGAATCACACGCAGGCGAGTGCCTGGCGGGCATGCTGCAGGTAGCGCAGCGTTTGTGGCAACCAGCGCCCGGGCTCCCGCACTTCGGGCGCCAGCAGGTGAGCCGCGCTCAGGCGTGCGCGCATCAACGCGTTGCGTGCCGTGTAGAGGTGCAGCAGCGCGATCGGCGCTCGGTCGTCCAGGGCGGCGCTCATTCGCGCGCGCAGCAGGGGGCCGACCGAGTCGTCCCCGGCTTCGTCGCACTCCAGGCCCAGGAAGCACAGCTCGTCGCAGGGGTCGACTTCGCTCAGGGAATGATCGAACTCGAGGGCGTCGAACACCATTGGCGGATCGACAAGGCAGATGTGCTCGGCGCGCAGGTCGCCATGACCTTCCACGATGCGTCCCTCGGCGACCCGGGCCCGCAGCAGGCCTTCGCAAGTCGTCATCGCCTGCTCCATGCGCGCGAAGAGTTCGCCCAGGTGGGGCAGGGCAAACACAGGCCTGCCCAGAACCTCGAAGCTCAGCCCGATGCCGCGGCGGATACGCGCGACGTATTCGCTCTCGTCCACCTTCGCACGCACCGCGTCACGGTAGAAGGGCACCAGCGCGCCCAGCAGCGAATCAAGATCGGAAAGGGTAAGCCGGCCGCGCCGGATCAGCTCGTCGAGCATGCGGTCCTGCGGAAGCCGCCGCATGACCACCGCCCAGTCCAGCGTTGCCTGCGTCGGTGAGCAGTAGCCTTCGGGAACGGCGCGAAGCACGCCCTCGTTCCATTGAAGAGCCAGCAGGCCGAGGTAGGCACCCGGTGCCAGCCGGCGGTTTTGCCGCAGTTCGCGCCTTGCGTTGCGCTCGCGCGCGTCCACGGTGGTGTAGTCCACCGGCGGGCACAGGATGGGCTTCTTGAGCTTCAGCACCTGCGTCTGTCCCACGAGCACCCATGACATATGGGTCTCGATGCGCCGGACCGGCACATGGGGAGCCCCGGCCTTGAGCACCGCCTCGAGGCAGCGCACCCTGGCCTGCGTATCGGGCAAGGTCTGCGGCGGACACCGGAGAGCGCCGTCGGGAAGGGAGGGGAGCGATCTCATCGTGTTCATCCGCAAAATGCCGTGCAGTCGAGCTTCAGTGCTGGCGCACGTACCTCAGCGCCTGCTGCTGCGCATGGCGAAGTGCTTCGGCGCGTGTGGCGTAGGGCTCGGTGTCTTGCGGCAGTTCCACCGGTTCTCCCCGTGCGGGCCGGCAGATCGCGACGGGCTGGAAGCAAGCCCCGACCGCACGGGCCTCCAACTCGCAACGCCAGCCGCCCACCTCGAACGTCCGGGTCGTGTCGGCGTCCATGGCGTCAGAGCACTGCGGACCACGAGCCCGCGATGCGGCTTTCCAGTTCCGCGATGCCTACGTGGGACAGATCGATGTTCAGCGTGGCCTTCAGCCGCTGGGTGACCGCTTCGCTCAACTGGGCTTTCAGCTCTCCCATGAAGGGGTTCGAGGCGAAGAGCGTGAGCGACTCGTACGCACCGGCCTTCAGGCCTGCATCCAGGCGCTGGGCGATTTCTTTGGCGAAACGCTGGTGCTCCCGGCGTCGTGCGTCGCTGCGCGGCTCGAAATGGTTGAGGCCCTGGCTGTTGTCGGCGGCCTGGCTGCCGGAACGGTCGGATGCAAGCTCTCTGGCGTGCAGCCGGCTTGCTTCATGCGCGAGGGTCGCGACCGGCACGAGCGGCGCCTTGATGGTGTCGCGGCGAAAAATGCGTGCCGATGCGGCATTGGCGATCACGATCCACTGGGTCTTCATGGCGGTTCTCTGGAGTGAAGGCGAGATCGAAGCCTAGGACGTGCGTTCGCGGCACGCGTTGCGCTGGATCAACTTTCCCGCGGCGTGCCGATGCCGCATTGCGTCAGTGCGCCTCGCTCAGCTGCTCGAGGATCGCCGGGTTCTCCAGCGTGGACACGTCCTGTGCGATCGCCTCGCCCTTGGCCACCGAGCGCAGCAGGCGGCGCATGATTTTTCCGCTGCGCGTCTTGGGCAGGTTGTCTGCGAAGCGGATTTCCTTGGGCTTGGCGATGGGGCCGATCTCCTTGCCGATCCAGGCGCGCAACTCGGTGGCCAGGCGATCTGCATCCGCACCGACGGGCCGCGGCTGCTTGAGCACCACGAACGCGCAGATCGCCTCGCCCGTGGTGTCATCGGGGCGGCCGACCACCGCAGCCTCGGCCACCAGTGCGGTGCAGGCCACGAGCGCCGACTCGATCTCCATCGTCCCCATGCGGTGGCCACTGACGTTCAGCACGTCGTCGATGCGCCCGCCGATGGTGAAGTAGCCGGTGAGCGCATCGCGCGCGGCACCGTCGCCCGCCAGGTAGTAGCCGCGCAGCTCCGGCGGGTAGTAGCTCGCGCGGTAGCGCGCATCGTCGCCCCAGACTGCGCGGATCATGCTGGGCCAGGGCTTCTTGATGACCAGCAGGCCGCCCTCTCCGTTCGGCACGTCGTTGCCGGTCTCGTCAACGATGGCCGCGGCGATGCCCGGAAAGGGCAGCGTGCAGGAACCCGGCACCAGGTCGGTCGCTCCGGGCAGCGGCGTGATCATGTGGCCGCCGGTCTCGGTCTGCCACCAGGTGTCGAGCACCGGGCAGCGGCCGCCTCCCACGTGCTTGCGGTACCACTCCCATGCGGCCGGGTTGATCGGCTCGCCGACCGAACCGAGCACGCGCAGGCTGCGCAGGTCGTAGCGGTCGGGGTGCACCGCCGGGTTGCCCTCGGCGGCCTTGATGAGCGAGCGGATGGCGGTCGGCGCGGTGTAGAAGACCGTGACGTGGTGGCGCTCGATCATCTGCCAGAAGCGCCCGGCATCGGGAAAAGTGGGCACGCCCTCGAACACGACCTCCGTGGCGCCGATGGCCAGGGGCCCGTAGGCGATGTAGGTGTGGCCCGTGACCCAGCCGATGTCGGCGGTGCACCAGAACACGTCGTCGTCGTGCATGTCGAAGGTCCACTTCGTCGTGAGCGCCGCGTGCAGCAGGTAGCCGCCCGTGCTGTGCTGCACGCCCTTGGGCTTGCCGGTGGAGCCCGAGGTGTAGAGCAGGAAGAGCGGGTGTTCGGCTCCCACCCATTCGGGCTCGCAACTGTCGGCCTGTGCCTCGGTGATCTCGTGCATCCAGAGATCGCGCGGCGTCCATGCGATGGGCCCGCCGGTGCGGCGGTAGACGATCACCGATCTCACCGCCTCGCAGCCGCCCAGCGCAAGCGCCTCGTCCACCAGCGCCTTCAGGGGCAACTGCTTGCCGGCGCGCACCTGCTGGTCGGCGGTGATGACCACTGTCGCGCCGGTGTCCGCGATACGGTCGCGCAGCGCATGCGCCGAGAAACCGCCGAACACCACGGAGTGCACGGCACCCAGCCGCGCGCAGGCCTGCATCGCCACCACGCCTTCGACCGACATCGGCATGTAGATGACGACGCGGTCGCCCTTCTTCACGCCGCGCGCCTTCAGCGCATTGGCCATGCGGCAGGTCTGCGCGAGCAGTTGCGCATAGGTGGTCCGGGTGACCGTGCCATCGTCCGACTCGAAGACGATCGCCACCTTGTCGCCCTTGCCGGTCGCCACCTGGCGGTCCAGGCAGTTCCACGACGCGTTGAGAGTGCCGTCCTCGAACCAGCGGTAGTAGGGCGCATCGCTGGCGTCGAGCGTCTTGGTGAACGGTGTCTTCCAGCCTATGAATTCGCGCGCCAGACGGCCCCAGTAACCCTCGTGGTCGGCGTCGGCCTCGGCCACCAGCGCATCGTAGGCCGCACGGCCGGCGATGTAGGCGGTGCGGGCGAGTGCTTCCGGCGGAGCATAGGTCGGAAGGCGGGACGGGAGATCGGAAGCGTTCATGTCTCGTGTCTTTCGTGGGGTTGGCGACATCACGCCGGCACGCCAGGGGCGTGATCCGGCATGAAAAGGGTGCCTGCATCGTGACCCGCGCCCGAAGATCAAAGCTTGCGCCAGCGCAAGCTTCGAACGCTTTCCCTGCTCCCTAATGCGCTCACCCGCACCAAGGAGACACCATGGAAGACGACCTCGTCGCGCGCATCGCCGCGCATCCCCAATACCTCCAGCTCAAGCATCGGCGCGACCGTTTCGGCTGGACGCTGGCGTTGCTGATGCTCATCGTGTACTACGGCTTCGTCCTGCTCGTGGCGTTCGACAAGGAGTTCCTGGCCCGGCGCATGGGCGACGGCGTGATGACGCTGGGCATGCCGATCGGCTTGGGCGTGATCGTCTTCACCGTGGCGATCACCGCCTACTACGTCCGGCGCGCCAACGCCGAGTTCGACGTGCTGTCCGACACCGTGGTCAAGGCGGTGCAAAAAGACGTGAACAGGGGAGTGAAGAAATGAAATCCAGTGTCTTGCGTGCGCGCTCGGCCGCCGCCCTCCTGGCGCTGTGCGCCGCCTCGCTGAGCGCCTTCGCCGCCGGTGCAGACCTGGGGCAGCTCCAGCAGCAGGCCACCAACTGGACCGCGATCGGCATGTTCGCGTTCTTCGTGGTGGGTACGCTGTTCATCACCAAGTGGGCCGCGGCGCGCACCCGCTCGGCATCCGATTTCTACACGGCCGGCGGTGGCATCACGGGTTTCCAGAACGGGCTCGCGATTGCCGGCGACTACATGTCGGCGGCGTCCTTCCTGGGCATCTCGGCCGCGGTGATGGCCACGGGCTACGACGGGCTGATCTACTCCATCGGCTTTCTCGTCGGCTGGCCGGTCATCACCTTCCTCATGGCCGAGCGGCTGCGCAACCTCGGCAAGTTCACCTTCGCCGACGTGGCGGCCTTCCGCTTCAAGCAGACCCCGGTGCGCATCTTCGCGGCCTCGGGCACCCTGGTGGTGGTGGCGTTCTATCTGATCGCGCAGATGGTGGGCGCCGGGCAGCTCATCAAGCTGCTGTTCGGCCTCGATTACTGGATCGCCGTGGTCATCGTGGGCTCACTCATGATGGTCTATGTGCTTTTCGGCGGAATGACGGCCACCACCTGGGTGCAGATCATCAAGGCCGGGCTGCTGCTGGGCGGCGCAAGCTTCATGGCGGTGTCGGTGCTGTGGCACTTCGGCTTCAGCCCCGAGGCGATGTTCGCCGGCGCGGTAAAGGTCAAGACCGACCTCGCGCTCAAGGACGGCAAGACCGCCCAGGTGGCTGCGAGCATCGGACAGTCGATCATGGGGCCTGGCAACTTCGTGAAGGACCCGATCTCGGCCATCTCCTTCGGCATGGCGCTGATGTTCGGCACGGCCGGGCTGCCGCACATCCTGATGCGCTTCTTCACCGTGCCCAGCGCCAAGGAGGCGCGCAAGTCGGTCATGTGGGCCACGGGCTGGATCGGCTACTTCTACCTCCTGACCTTCATCATCGGCTTCGGCGCCATCACCTTCGTGCTGACCAACCCCGAGTTCCTCGACGCCAAGGGCGTGCTGCGGGGCGGCGGCAACATGGCGGCGGTCCACCTGGCCAATGCCGTGGGCGGCAACGTGTTCCTGGGCTTCATCTCGGCGGTGGCGTTCGCGACCATCCTCGCGGTGGTGGCGGGCCTCACGCTCTCGGGCGCCTCCGCCGTGTCGCACGACCTGTACGCCACCGTCATCAAGAAGGGCGATGCGGGCAGCGCGGCCGAACTGCGGGTCTCCAAGATCACGACGCTGGCGCTCGGCGTGCTGGCGGTGCTGCTGGGCATCGTGTTCGAGAAGCAGAACATCGCCTTCATGGTCTCGCTGGCCTTCGCCATCGCGGCTTCGGCCAACTTCCCGGTGCTGTTCATGTCCGTGCTCTGGAAGGGCTGCACCACACGCGGCGCGGTGATCGGCGGCTTCCTCGGGCTGGTGTCTTCGGTGGCGTTGACGGTGGTGTCGCCCTCGGTCTGGGAGGCCACCTTCGGCTACCCGGCGGGATCGGCGCCTTTCCCCTACACCTCGCCGTGCCTGTTCTCGATGGGCATCGCGTTCGCGGGCATCTGGCTGTTCTCGGTGCTGGACCGCAGCGCGCGCGCCCAGGTCGACAGGGGTGGCTTCCTCGCCCAGCAGGTGCGCTCGGAAACCGGCATCGGGGCGCATGGCGCGAGCGGGCACTGAGCGAAAAGAAACGAGTCCGCCGGCCACGGCCTTGCGCCGTGGTCAGTCCGCGCCTATCAGCACCTTCACGTGCGCCGCGGCGCTGCGGGCGAGGGCGCTGAGCGCATAGCCGCCCTCCAGGCAGGAGATGACGCGGCCGTGGCAATGACGCTGCGCCACGTCCATGATCTGCCGCGTGACCCAGGCATAGTCCTTCTCCACCAGGCCGAGATTGCCCATGTCGTCCTCCCGGTGGCCGTCGAAGCCCGCGGAAACATAGACAAGCTGCGGTGCGAAGGCATCGAGCGCCGGCAGCCAGCGCCCGGTGACGGCCGCGCGGAACGCGTCGCCGCCCGATCGCGCGGGCAGGCCCACGTTCACCATATGCGCACCGTTGTCGTCCTCGCCCGAAAAGGGGTAGATCCCCTTCTCGAAGATGGAGCACATGAGGACGCGGTCGTCGCCCCGGAAGATGTCCGCGCTGCCGTTGCCGTGGTGCACGTCGAAATCGATCAGGGCCACGCGCTGCAGGCCGTGCACGTCCAGCGCATGCCGGATGCCCACCGCCACGTTGTTGAAAAAGCAAAAGCCCATGGCCGCGCCGCGCGTGGCGTGGTGGCCGGGCGGACGCACGTTGCAGAAGGCCGTGGGCACCTTGCCCGTCAGCACCAGGTCGGTGGCCAGCACGGCGGCGCCCGCGGCGCGCAGCGCGGCCCGCACGGTGTGTGGGTTCATGAGGGTGTCGGGATCGACGAAGCGCATGCCTTCGCTGGGGGCGTCGGCGATGAGTTCTCGCACGTACGACATCGTGTGAGCGCGTGCGAGCTGGGAGCGCGTGGCGAGCGGCGCGTCGTGCGGCGCCATGTAGTCGAGCAGGCCCGCGATCAGGAGGCGGTCATGGATCGCGGAAAGCCGCTCGGGGCACTCCGGATGGCCCGCGCCCATGTCATGCCGGGCGCAGTCGGGATGGGTGATGTAGGCGCTGAGCATGCGGTTTGCCTCGAAGACCGGTTCGGTCCGCGCGGCAAGCCCGCAGTCGGCGCCGCCAGTCGGGCCGTGGCTACTGGATCTTCAGGACGTTGTGAGTGCCGTTCGCACGCTTGGGCAGCGTCAGGCGCAGCACGCCGTTCTCCAGCTTCGCCACGGCAGTCTTTTCGTCGACTTCGGTGGCCAGCGAGAAACCGCGCGAAACGCTGCCGTGGTAGGTCTCGCGGACGATGGAGCGGCCGTGCTTCTTCTCCTCGTCCTTCTTGATCTCGGCGGAGATCGAGACATAGCTGCCGTCGATCGACACGCGCACGTCTTCCTTTTTCGCGCCGGGGAGCTCGGCGGTGACGAGGTATTCCTTGTCGTTCTCGGTGACGTCGACACGGATGTCGGCCGGCAGTTCGGTTTCGTCCATCATCTGCAGCGGACGGGCCCAGCGGCGCAGCATGTCGGGAAAGAGGTTCTCGATGCGGTCCAGGCGGGACAGTGCGGTGTTCATGCGCGATGCTCCATGAATGAGTTGAGGGAATTTCACTCTAGGCAGTCGCATCGCATGCTGCGTTGCGCTGGATCAAGGGTGCGTTCTGTTACCGCGAGACCATGGCGCCTTCTTCCTCCGTCATCCAACAGGAGAGTCCCATGCGTTCCATGCACTTCTCATCGTCCGGTGGCCGCCGCATGACGGGCCTGGCCGTGCTCGCGGCTGTCGCGGTCCTGCACGGCAGTCCACTGCGAGCCCAGACCGGGTCGCCGTCCCGCGGGGAACTGCTCTACAACGCGAACTGCGTGGCGTGCCACAACGAAAAGATGCACTGGCGGGGCCGAAAACTCGTCAACGACTGGGAAAGCCTCGCAGAGCAGGTACGGCGCTGGCAGCAGGCGTCCTCGCTGGGTTGGGGCGATGAAGACATCATGGAGGTCTCGCGCTACCTCAACGACCGCTTCTATGGCTTCACGCCGAGGAATACGACGGGCCTGCTGAAGTCTTCAGCTCCAGCACCATCCGCTTCAGCCCGGACGTGGGCGGCTCTGCCGGATCGGCCTTGAAACCCATCGCGGCCGACAGCTTGAGCATGCGGCTGTTCTCGCGCAATACGAAGCCGACCAGGCGTTCGAGGCCCCGGTGGCGCGCATGTTCGATCAGGCGCTCGAAGAGCAGCGCGCCGAGCCCCTGGCCCTTGAGATCGGAGCGCACGATGATCGCGAACTCGGCCTCCACGTTGTCGGGGTCGCTCACGGTGCGGGCGACGCCCAGTGTCTCGGCATTGCCCTGCGCGTCCGTGGCCTCGGCGATGAAAGCCATTTCGCGGTCGTAGTCGATCTGGGTCAGACGGGCGAGCTCGCTGCGCGGCAATTCCTTGCGCACGGAGAAGAAGCGCATGCGGGTGTCTTCCGCATCCAGCGAATCGAGAAAGCGCCGGTGCTGCGCTTCATCCTCGGGGCGTATCGGCCGGACCACGATGGCGCGGGCGTTCCAGGTCTGCGCGCGTACCCACTGCGCGGGGTAGGGAAGGATCGCGAAACGCTCGGCGCCACCCACCGGCGTGCGCGACAGCCGCACGCGGGCGTCCAGCGCCAGCGCACCGTTCTCGTCGACCCACAGCGGGTTGATGTCCAGCTCGGCCAGCTGCGGAAGGTCGGCGAGCATCTGAGACACCGCAACGAGCACGTCGTACAACGCATCGAGCCGGGCCGGCGGATGGTCGCGAAAGCCGCCCAGAAGGCGGGCCACGCGTGTGCGCGACACCAGTTCATGCGCCAGCGCGCGGTTCAGCGGCGGCAGCGCGATGGCCGTGTCGCCGATGACCTCGACCGCGGTGCCGCCCTGGCCGCAGAGGACCACCGGTCCGAAGACCCGGTCGATGCTGGCGCCGACGATGATCTCCTGCGCATGCGGGCGGTGCACAGTGCGCTGCACGGTGAAGCCGTCGATCCGCGCCAGCGGCCGGGCGTTTCGCACCGCATCGAGCATCTCGCGCGCAGCCTGCGCCAGGGCGGATTCATCGCAAAGACCGAGCCGCACCCCGCCGACGTCCGATTTGTGGGTGATGTCGCGCGACAGTATCTTGAGCGCCACCGGGTAGCCGACCCTGCCCGCCGCCTCGATGGCCGCCTGCACTGTCGCGGCCACCGCCAGCGTGGGCACGGTCTCGATGCCGTAGGCCTGCAGCAGCGCCTTGGCTTCCTGCTCGCCCAGCCATTCGCGCCCCTCGGCCAGTGCGGTGTCCAGCGGCGTGCGGACCGTGAGGACGTCGGGCACCGGATTGCGGCTGGCGCCTGGCGTCTCCATGAGGATGTCCTGGTTGCGCCGGTAGGTCTGCAGCATCGCGAAGGCGTGCACCGCCTCTTCCGGTGTCGCGTAGTCCGCCACGCCGGCGTCCTCGAAGAGCTTGCGCGCCTGCGCGACCCCGTCGTCGCCGAGCCAGGCGCTCATCACGCGCGAAGTGTGGCTGCGCACCAGCGGCAGGCAGGCACGCGCGATGTCCTCGCTGCGCACGATGGCTGTCGGCGCGTGCATGAAGAGCACCGCGCCCGCCGAGTCGGCGGCCAGCAGCGCCGAGAGCGTCTCGGCATAGCGTTCGACCGGCGCGTCACCGATGATGTCCACCGGGTTGGCGTGCGACCAGTTCGCGGGCAGCAGTGCATCGAGGCGAGCCAGCAGTTGCGCACCGGGCTCGGCCAGCAAGACGCCCTCGCGGGCAGCCGCGTCGGCGGCCATCACCCCGGCGCCGCCGCCGTTCGTCATGATCGTGAGCGTGCCGTGCCTGTTGCCACGAAAGCACGAAAGCGTTTCAGCTGCGATGAACAGCTCCTGCAGTGTGTCGACGCGCAGCATGCCGGCGCGGCGGATGGCCGCGTCGTAGACCGTGTCAGAACCGGCCAGTGCGCCCGTGTGCGAAGTGGCCGCCTTCACCCCGTTGCCCGCGCGCCCGGCCTTCACCACGATCACCGGCTTGTTGCGCGCGGCCGCGCGTGCGGCCGACATGAACTTGCGCGGCGATTCGATGGACTCCACGTACAACAGGATCGAGCGCGTGCGCGCATCGCTGGCCAGGTGGTCGAGCAGGTCGCCGAAATCGACGTCGCAGTGGTCGCCCAGCGAGATCAGGTGCGACAGCCCGACGCCGCGACTGCGTGTCCAGTCGAGCACGGCCGTGACCAGCGCACCCGACTGCGAGACGAAGGCCACGTCGCCCGCCAGCGCATCGGTGTGCGCAAAACTGGCGTTCAGGCCAATGTGGGGGCTCAGGAGCCCCAGGCAGTTCGGGCCGAGCAGCCGCAGCGTGAAGGGGCGTGCCGCCTCCAGCGCGGCTTGCTTGTGCTGCGCGCTCAAGCCCGCCGTGACGATCACCACCGCGCGCGTGCCTGAAGCGCCCAGCTCGGCGACCAGCGGCGCCACGGTGGCCGGCGGCGTGCAGACCAGCGCGAGGTCCGGCGCGGCGGGCAGGTGCGCGGTATCGGGAAAGATCGGCACGCCGTCCAGCGACGCGTGCTTGGGATTCACGCCGTACACCGGCCCGGCGAAGCTGCCTCCGCGCAAGTTGCGCCAGACCGTGGCGCCGACGCTGCCGGGCCGGCTGGAGGCGCCGATCACGGCGACGGAGGCCGGCGACAGCAGGCGGTCGAGATGGCGAATGCTCAAGGAAGGCTCCGGAGTGGTCGGCCATGGTGCGGGGCGCAGCAGGTCCGTGGGTTGATGCATGTCAAGCCGCCGTGCCTGTGCGGGCGCAAGCTGCGAGTCCGAAGGAGCCGTCATGCACCGCCACTACCCTGAAGCCGCGCCCAAGCCGCCGACGTTCGACCCATGGCAGGCATACGTGGTCGCGGCCGAGGTGTCGATGGCCACGCAGGCCTCTGCCGAATCGCTTGCCGCGCTGGGCGCGCAGCGGCTTGCGGCGCTCCTGGCGAGTGCGGCCGCGAACTCGCCCCGGTACCGGCGTCTGCTGGCAGGGTGCGATCCGGCCACCGTGCGGCTCGAAGACCTGCCGGTGTCGCACAAGGCGCAGCTGATGACCGATTTCGAAGGCTGGGTGGCCGATCCGGCGCTTTCGTTGCAGACACTGCGCGGCTTCGTCGCCGACCCCGCGAAGATCGCGATGGCCTTCATGGGCCGCTACACGGTGTGGGAGAGCTCGGGCAGCACGGGAGAGCCCGCGATCTTCGTGCAAGATGCGCACGCCATGGCGGTGTATGACGCGCTCGAGGCGCTGCGCCGTCCGCTGCTGCGGCCACTGGACCGCCTGCTCGATCCGTGGAGCCTGACCGAACGCATCGCCTTCGTCGGCGCGACCGAAGGGCATTTTGCAAGCACGGTATCCGTCGAGCGGCTGCGGCGCCTGCAGCCGGGCCTGTCGCAGCGTCTGCGCGGCATCTCCTTCCTGCAGCCGCTGGACAGGCTGTGCGCCGAACTCGATGCCTTCGCCCCCACGGTGGTGGCGACCTATCCGAGCGCCGCGGTGCTGCTCGCGCAGGAGCGGCGCGCCGGCCGGCTCGAGGCGGCGCCGCGCGAAGTCTGGACGGGCGGCGAGACGCTGTCGGCCGCCGGCCGTGCGTTCGTGCGCAGCGCATTCGGGTGCCCTGTGGCCAACAGCTATGGCGCCTCGGAGTTCCTCTCGCTCGCTTTCGAATGTCCGCTCGGCGTGTTGCATCTCAACAGCGACTGGGCGATCCTGGAGCCCGTCGATGCGCACGGCCGCGCGGTGCCCCGAGGCCATGCCGGCACCACCACCTTGCTCACCAACCTGGCAAATCACCTGCAGCCGTTGATACGCTACGACCTGGGCGACCGGGTCACGCTGCGGGACGCGGACTGCCAATGCGGCTCGCACCTGCCGGCCCTCGACGTGCAGGGGCGCGACGACGACACGCTGCGCCTGGACGGCGCCCACGGCATGCCGTCGGTGAAGGTACTGCCGTTGGCGGTGACCACGGTGCTCGAGGAAGAGGCCGGCCTGTTCGACTTCCAACTGGTGCAGCAGGGGCCGCGCGAGCTCCTGCTGAAGTCCTGCGCCAAGGATGCGCAGGCCGCGCAGACCCTGCGCAAGGGGCGCGAAGTGCTCGGGGCCTTTCTCGAGGCGCAAGGCGCCCGGGGCATCCGCATCCATTGCCGCAGCGGCGAAGGTGCGCATTGCGGGCGCAGCGGCAAGACCCGGCGGGTGATCTCGCTCTGAATGCCGGTGGCCCTCCCACTCAGTGCGCCATCCAGACCGGAATCGAGGCCGATTCCAGCACCGTGCGGGTGGCGCCACCGAGCACGAGTTCGCGTGCGCGGCTGTGCCCGTAGGCGCCCATGACGACCAGCCCCGCGCCGATCTGCGCCGCCAGGGACAGCAGCGCCTCACCGGTGTGCCTGTTGTCTTCCAGGGGCCGATGGCCTTGCGTCTGCCCGATGCCGTGAAGGCGCAGATAGTCCCGCAGCCGGGATATCGGCGACACGGGATCATCGTCGTCCACCGAGGCCACCAGGTGGACCTCCTTCGCCGTCCGCAGCAGGGGCAGGGCAGTGGTGAGCGCATGGGCGGACTCGCGTGTCGGGCGCCAGGCGACCAGCACCCTTTCGGGCGCCGGCGAGACCCGCCCGGCGAGGGGGACGACCAGCGCCGGCTTGCCGCTGCCGAGCAGGACGGACTCGACGAAGTCGCCGGGCACGTCGAAGCCGGCCGTGTCCCTGGGATTGCGTTGCCCGAGCACCATGAGGTCGCAGGTGAGTGCGCTTCGCACGAAGCTCTCGATGACCGGTTCACCGCGCAGCTCGCGCCAGTCGCTGCGACTCGCGTTGTCCTGCAGAAGGCGCTCGAACGTGGCCGCGGCGTGGGCGCGGTGGTCGGCGTCCACCTCGCCGGCCATCGGCATGGGAGGCATGCCGCCCATCATCGGCAGCACCGCCAGCACGCTGGGGGACACCGCGAAAAGCGCGGTCAGCGACGACTCGTGCATGGCCGCAAGCCGGTGCGCGAGCCGCAGACGCACCTCGGCGCGGTCGGTGCCGTCCAGATGGACGAGGATCGAACGGATCGCGTTCATCTCAGGCTCCCTGGGAGGCGGAGGTGGGTCCGGGCTGGCCTCCGGCTTCGGATCCTGGGGGCATCGCATCACCGGCGCAGAGCCAGCGGCAGATGGTGTCGCCGCCAAAACGCAAGGGCCCGCGCTCGTGCAGGAAGCCCCAGGCAATATCACCCTGCGCGTCCAACGGAACACCAGCTGCGCGCAACAGGGCGATGCGTTCCGATTCCGTGGTTCCGAAGGGAATTCGCACGGTGATGTCGGGGATCCGGAAGTGACGTGCCATGGTTTTCCTCATGTAGGTGCCCGCCGGTCGTGCCGGTCATGCCGGTCTCGTTCCGCGCGATGCGATGGATTCGGGTGCACTCTAGGAGGGCGCCCGGACCGGCGACTTGCGCTGGATCAAGGCGTGGCGAGCGTCGCCCGCCAATCATGGGCGTCCCTGCCTGGATTCCCGGTGATGCACATGGCGAGCGCTATCGTCGACGACCCGTCCTTTCCCGCACTGCCGATGCAACCGATCAGCCGCGACGTGCTGATGGAGAAATACGCCCGCGCAAGCGAGCGGTGCATCGAAGACATTCAACACCGCGTGGCGCAAGCCCTGGCACAGGCCGAAAAGCCCTGGGACCGCGAAGTCTGGGCCTCTCGCTTCCTGCGCGCGATGCAGGATGGATTCGTACCCGCGGGGCGCATCCAGTCGGCCGCCGGCACGACGCTGGCGGCCACCCTGATCAACTGCTTCGTGCAGCCCGTCGGCGATTCGATCACCGCTGAGGACGAGGGACACCCGGGCATCTACATCGCACTGGCAGAAGCGGCCGAGACCATGCGCCGGGGCGGCGGCGTCGGCTACGACTTCTCGCGCATCCGCCCGCGCGGGGCCTGGGTGGCCGCAACGCAATCCAGCGCGTCGGGGCCGGTCTCGTTCATGCGCGTCTTCGACCGTTCGTGCGAGACCGTGGAGTCCGCCGGCGCGCGGCGAGGCGCCCAGATGGGCGTGCTGCGCTGCGACCATCCCGACATCGAGGATTTCATCGGTGCGAAGGATCACGGCGAGCTGACCAACTTCAACCTGTCGGTGGGGCTGACCGATGCCTTCATGCAGGCCGTGAGCGACGACGCGACCATCGAACTGGTGCACCGGGCCGAACCCGGGCCTCGCATCCGCTGCAGCCTCCATCATCGGCGTGGCGATGGAATGTGGGTGTACGGCACGCGGCCCGCTCGAGCCTTGTGGGAGCGGATCATGCGATCGGCCTACACGCATGCCGAGCCCGGCGCCATGTTCCTGGACCGCATCAATGCCGAGAACAACCTCTCCTATTGCGAGACGCTCTCGGCCACCAATCCTTGCGGCGAGCAGCCCTTGCCACCCTACGGGGGATGCTGCCTCGGATCGATCGACCTGACGCGCTTCGTCAAAGACCCGTTCGAGCCTGAGGCGCGCTTCGACGAAGAAGGCTTTTCGCACCTTGCCGGCATCGCCGTGCGCATGCTCGACAACGTGCTGGACATCACTGCCTGGCCACTGGAGCGCCAGCGACAGGAGGCGCTCGGCAAACGGCGCGTCGGCCTCGGTTTCATGGGGCTGGGCGATGCGCTGGTGATGCTCAACCTGCGCTACGACGCCCCGGAAGGCCGCGACGCCGCGAGGCGCATCGCCCGGGCCATGCGGGATGCGGCCTACGGCGCGTCGTGCGCACTCGCCGTGGAGCGCGGTGCCTTCCCGCTGTTCGACGCCGATCGCTACCTGGGCGGCCACACCTTCGCGTCCCGGCTCCCGGAGCCCATGAAGGCGCGGATCCGTGCGCACGGCGTGCGCAACTCGCACCTGTTGTCGATCGCGCCGACCGGCACCATCAGCCTCGCGTTCTCGGACAATGCGAGCAACGGCATCGAGCCGGCCTACGGCTGGGCCTTCGCGCGGCGCAGGCGGCTGCCCGCGGGCGGGGTCGAAGAGTACGCGGTAGAGGACCATGCGCTGCGCCTGTTTCGCCAGCGCAAGGGCATGGATGCGGCGCTCGGGCCGGCCTTCGTCACCGCATTGCAGATGAGCACGCTGGCGCATGTGGAGATGGTGGCGGCCGTGGCGCCTTACATCGACGCGGCCATCTCGAAGACCGTCAACGTCCCTGCCGGCTGTGCATACGAGGATTTCAAGGACCTGTACATGCAGGCCTGGCGACTAGGGCTCAAGGGCCTGGCGACCTACCGGCCGAACCCGTTGCTGGGCGCGGTGATGGAGGCCCACCCGCGCCCGGCATGCGGGGGGTGTGCGACGCCGGTCGCACAGGCCTGAGGCACGCGCAGCCATCGTGCCGGGGGCACTCAAACGTCCCCGCGCCAGACAGCGGCGACGCATGCGAAGGCCAGGCTTACCGCGAGCGCGACGGCCACGCGCAAGGCGTAGCGCCTGCCGCCGGCCGCCACGGCCACCACGCAGCGCGTGAGCGTATTGGTTGCGACCGCCACGAGCACTCCCCGGATGAAATGCTCGGTCGACAGCGTACCGGCCGCTTGCAGCGAGGCGAGCGAGGCGATGGGCGCATGCGCATCGAGCAGTGCAGCGAGCGCGATGCTGATCTGCAGCCCCGTGTCGCCGAACCGCCGCTGCGCCGTGCCCACCAGCAGCGCGACGAGCGCCAGGGCAAGTGCCACCATGAGCGCTTCGCGCGGATGCAAGGCGCTGCGGGCACTGGCGGGCGCCTCCGGCGCGACGGCTGGCGGGTGCGACAGAAGCGGCAACAGACCCACCGCCGCCGCGCCCCCCGCACCGGCCAATGCCACAGGCAGCAGCGCGACTGCCGCCTGCGGAGACAAGGCTGTCGTCATCGCCAGCGCCAGCACCCAGGTGGCCACGGCCGACAGGGCTGCGGCGCTGGCCAGCAGGCCGGTGTTCAGCGGCTGCTCGCGTGCGCGGTTGCCGAACGCAACAATGGTGGCCGTGCTCGACACGAAGCCGGAGGCCAGGCCCGCGCCCAGCAGGCCGCTGCGCATGCCCAGCCAACGCACCGCCGCCTGTCCCGCCGCCTGTATCCCCATGATGAGCAACACCATCGCGGCCAGCGGCCGCGGCGCGATGCCGCCAAGCATCTCGATGGGGCCGGACGGAATGAGCGGCAGCGCGATCAGGGCGAGCGCGGCGAGCAGGGTGCCGTCGTGCAATTCCTGTTCGCTGAGCAACTGCGTGGCGAAGCGGTGCAGCCGGCGGCGCGTCGCCAGCAGCAGGGTCAGGCCGGTGCCGCAGGCCGCTCCCAACGATGGTTCGATGACGCACAGCACGCCGACGAGATAAGTGGTGAACAGAGCGAGTTCGGTGGTCATGCCGGGGTCTCGCGATCGGCTCTGCCAGTGCGACACGGCCCCCAGCAGCGCGACGAACGCTCCCCCGATGGGAACGAGCGCCGGTACGGGCAGGATTTGCGCAACCGCCCCCGTCAACGCCGCGATGGCGAAGGTGCGCAACCCTGCGGCCGCGCGCCGGTCGCCATCGCCCTTTCTGCGCTCGCGCTCGATCCCGACCATGAGACCGATGCCCAGTGCCACGGCCAGCCCGACGATCGCATCCGATGGGCTGAAGGTGTTCATGCGCCCAGTGTCCTCGGGGACGGCATCGCGTCAAGGCATGTCGGTCATCGGCATGGCGTTAGATCGCGCGGGATTGATTTTTCGCAAGTCCGGGGGCCGCGCCGGACGAGAGGATGAATCCTTCCTTTTCGAATCCCATGCCAAAGAACATTCTCCTGCTGCAGGGGCATCCCGATGCGTCGGGCATGCATTTCGGCCATTCGCTTGCCGATGCCTATGCGCACGCGGCGCAAGCGTCCGGCCACGACGTCCGGACCATCCGGATCGCGGAACTGGAGCTTCCGTTGCTGCGCAGCAAGGCGATGTGGGAGTCCGGAGCACTGCCGCCTGTGCTGCAGCCGGCGCAGGAGGGCATCCTGTGGGCCGGGCACATCGTGCTGTTCTTCCCGCTGTGGCTCGGCGGCATGCCCGCCATGACGAAAGGTTTCCTGGAACAGGTGCTACGGCCCGGGTTCGCGCTCGGGAAGTCCGAGCAAGGCGGCATCGGCACCAAGCTGCTCAAGGGTCGCTCGGCGCGCATCGTCGTGACCATGGGCATGCCGGCGCTGGTGTACCGCTGGTACTTTCGCGCGCACAGCCTCAAAGCTCTGGAGCGGAACATCCTCGGCCTCGTGGGCATCGCACCGGTTCACGAGACCCTGATCGGACAGGTCGAAGGCATGGGCGACATCCAGCGCGAGCAATGGCTGCGCAAGTTGGCCACGCTGGGAAGCGAGGGCGCGTGAAGGCATGAAAGCCCGCCCGCTGATCGTCGGCCTTGCGCTCGGAATCTCAGTTGCCCAGAACGCCGTTGCGCAGGTGGCCGGTGCCGTGCGGATGGACGACACCGCGACGACAGTGAACGTCGTCGCGGTGCCGGTAGCGCAGCTGCAGGTGCGCGCAGGCCGTCTCGTGCTGCCCGATACCGACCGCCGGACGCTCGGCCTGCAGCCCGCCTTCGTCCATGCGCCGATCACCCGCACGCAAAGTTCCATCGTCGAGCGCGCGCAGCGCGATGTCGACCGGGCGCAACAGGCTGTCGCCCGGCTCGAGCGCATGGGCGCACCAGGCACAGGGCAGGCCGGGGCGGACCTGGAGAGGCGGATCCTCGTGCTGAGGCAGAGCCAGAAGGAGGTAAAAGACAGGATGGCCGAGATGGATGCCGCCGACGCTGCGCAATGGCAGGCCGCGGAGGCTGAAGTCCGCCGGGCTGCCGCCCGCCTGCGCGCCGCGATGCGCGATGCCGGCAGTTGAAGGGCACCTGCGCATGGCTTGATGCGCATCAAGCGGTGCCTGCCGGTGAGTTCCTAGGATGTCCTCTGGCTCTTGGAGACACCACATGCCCAGCAATGCTTTCTCGACGACCCCTGCTGCTTCCGCGACCTCCGGCGGCGACTATTTCCAATCCATCATGAACTGGCAGCTGGCTGTGGGCAAAAGCATGCTGCTGGCGCAGCGAGAACAGTGGGAAATGCTGGTGGGCTGGCAGCGCGCGATCGGCGCTGCGCAGCGCGAGGTCATGGACCAGTGGATCTGCCGCTTCGGCGGGGGCGTGCCGATCGACGGCTAGGCAGCTGCCGCGGACCTGGCGCGCTCCATGATGCCGTCTCTGCCGCTGCGCAACATGCTCGCCGACATCGGCCGGCGGGCCGCGACCTGCTTCTGCGTCGTCTTGCCCGACGGCAGCCGCATTCCGGTGGGCGAGGGCTCTCCGGTCTTCACCATCAGCTTCCACACCGACGCGGCGGTGTTTGCCACAGCCACACGCGGTCACATCGGATTGATGGAGGCCTATTTCGATCAGCAGGTGGATGTCGAAGGCGATTTCGGCGCCGCTCTCGCCGCGGGCATGGCTGCGGGTTTCGACCGGCATGCAGGAACCCTCAACGGCATCGAGAACGGACTGCACGAGTTGCGACACTCCAACCGCGACCCGGCCCACGCCAAGGCCAACGCACGCGCGCACTACGGGTTGGGCACCGGCTTCTACAGGCGATGGCTCGACGATCCCCTGATGATGTACACCTGCGGCTACTGGCCCGAGGGAACGCGAAGCCTGGAGGAAGCGCAGCGCCACAAGATCGACCACGTGTGCCGCAAGCTCGTGTTGAAGCCCGAAGACCGCTTCATCGACATCGGCTGCGGCTTCGGCGGTTTCATGTTTCGCGCGCAGGAAAAGACAGGCGCCACCGGCGTCGGGCTCAACACCGCCACGGAGCAGGTCGAATGGCTTCGCGACGAGATCGAGCGGCGCGGTCTGGAGGCCTCGCTGCGGGTGCGGGAAGCGGACTTCCGCGACGTCGACGAGCAGTACGACAAGGTGGTCTCGATCGGGACGCTGGAGCATGCAGGCCGCGACCAGTTGCCCGAGGTGGTCCGCGCGCACGCGCAATTCCTCAAACCCGGTGGGCTCGGGATCCTGCACTTCATCGGTCACGTGGGGCGCTTCGAGACGGAGCTGTTCATCCGCAAGCACGTGTTCCCCGGCGGCTGGATCCCGAGCCTGGCAGACGTCATGGTCGAAATGGAAAGCAGCGGGCTGGAGGTGCTGGACATCGAGAACCTTCGTAGGCACTACGCGCCCACGCTCGACGCCTGGGCCGAGCGCTTCGAAAAGCACTGGCCGGCCATCCAGATGCTGGATCCGCACCGCTTCGACGAACGCTTCCGGCGCATCTGGCGGACCTACCTGATGGGCTGCGCCGAGATGTTCCGTTCGCCCGCGGGCTACACGCACCTGTTCCAGATCGTCTTCAGCAAGGGCAACGTGACGCCGCGCAGCTACCCGATGAGCCGGGAGCACCTGTATGAGCCCCGACGCTGAGACGGCTGCTCACGAGGCGCGCAAGAACCGCCTCCTGGCGACGATGCAGCACGGGCGCGAGGTCCCGCCGGCGCCCGTCGCGCTCGCCAAGCACACGTCGAACCTGTTTCGCGACCGCGAGACCGGGCCGAGGCAGCGCATCAACCTCGGCGAGTTCGATCACGTGATCGGCATCGACACCTCCCGCAACACGGTCGAAGTCGAAGGGCTGGCCACTTACGAGCACCTGGTGGCAGCCACGCTACGGCACGGCATGATGCCGGCGGTGGTCCCTCAGCTCAAGACCATCACCGCCGGAGGCGCAGTGGCGGGCGTGGGCATCGAGGCGACGTCGATGCGCCAGGGGTTGGTCCACCACACGATGCTGGAACTCGATGTGCTTCTGCCGCATGGAGTCATTGTTCACTGCACGCCGGACAACGCGCATCGAGACCTGTTCTTCGGCTTCCCGAACTCCTACGGGACGCTCGGCTACGCACTGCGGCTGGTGTTGCGGACGCTGCCCGTGCAGCCCTGCGTTCGCGTGGAACACATCGCCTGCCAACACGCCGGGGAGTTCTTCCAGGCAATCTCGGAAGCCTGCGAAAGCGACGCCGACTTCGTCGACGGCGTGGTGTTCGGGCCACGATCGATGGTGCTGAACATCGCGCGCTTCGAGGCCGACGCGCCTTGGCAAAGCAACTACGAGTTCGAGCGCATCTACTACCGCTCGCTGCTGGAGATGCCGGTCGACCACCTGAGCGTGCACGACTACCTCTGGCGCTGGGACACGGACTGGTTCTGGTGTTCGCGCAACTTCGGCGCGCAGATCCCTCTGATACGCCGCCTCCTGGGCCGCAAACACCTGAACTCGCGCACGTACACAAGGCTCATGCGCATGAATGCGCGCTGGGGCATGACAAGGCGCCTGGCGGCATTCAGGGGCGCACATGGCGAATCCGTGATCCAGGACGTCGACATCCCCATCCGCTCGGCGCCGGCTTTCCTCGATTTCCTGCAGCGCGAGATCGGCATCCTGCCGGTCTGGATCTGTCCGGTGCATGTGCCCGACCCGAGCGCCTGCTTCGCGCTGTACCCGCTCGAAGCGGGCACGCTGCACGTCAACTTCGGCTTCTGGGACGTCATCGAGCGCCACGAAGCGCATGAGCCCGGGCACTTCAACCGCCTGGTCGAGCAGGAGGTGCTGCGCATGGGCGGCATCAAGTCGCTCTACTCCGACAGCTTCTTCACGCGCGAGGAGTTCGGCCGCGCTTACGGCATGGACACCTACACCATGCTCAAGCGCCGCTACGACCCCGAGGGACGCGCGCCCGACCTGTACGACAAATGCGTCCTGAAGCGTTGACGTCCCCCTGCCGTTCCAGGGCGGCCATCACTGCGATGCGACGGTACCGAACGCGGGATACGTGACGCGCGGCCTCGACGCCGCGGCAAATACGCCGCGCTCGGACGTCTCGCGAGAGACATTCCGGCGCAACGCCTGCGCGAGCTTCGCCAAGTCTTGCGCCATCGCCTCGAGCAGATCGTCGGCGGAGACGATGCCCACCACACCGCCGTCATCGTCCACGACCAGCAGTCGACGAACGCCCGCGGTCTCCATGGCCTCGGCGGCTTGCCGCAAGTCGGCACTGGCGGACACGGCCAACGGGCGCCCGCGCACGAGTTCGCCCACGGGCTGATCGGATCGTGGCTGCTCGCGGCCCAGGCCATCGAGCGCAAGGTCCCGGTCCGTCACGATCCCGACCACCTTCGGCGGGGTGTCGTTGGTCACGACGACCAGCGAACCCACATGCTGCTCGCACATCAGGTCGGCCGCCTCGCGCAATCCGGCGTTGGCGGAGATGCCGACGACCTCGCGCCGGCAGAGTGATTGGATGGTCATGATTGCTCTCCAGAAGAAGCCGCACGGCGACACCAGGCGGCGAAAAACCCTCAGGCCACCTTCAGGTCGTTTTCCACGCTCACGATACCCGGCGCCGACCATGCAGCACCCTGGGCCGCGGCGCGTTCCGCCCACGAGTGGACGGTGCCGCGCAAGGTGACCTTCGAGCCGTTCACATCGACCACGATGCGCTTGGACTCATCCAACGCACAGCGCGCCAGCGCTTCACGGATGCGCGTCGCGATGTCCGCCGGCGTCGCATGCACCTTCAGCGCGATGTTGTTGGCGACACCCACGACGCCGATCAGCGGCTGCACCGCGCGTGCGGCAGCCCGGCGCTGGAAGTCCCAGTCGACCTCGCCCTTGAGCGTGACCCACCCTTTCTCGACCCGCACCTGGATGCGGTCCTTCGGCACTTCCGAGTGCCATTTCAGCGCCGCCTCGGCGGCCTCGGCGATCTCGGAGTCGCTGCGCTTGTGGCCGGGCGAGAGCTTCACGTCGAGCTCCACGGCAAGAGCCTGGACACCTTGCACGCGCTGCACGATGCGCTCCACCGCGAACTTCTCCGCATAGGTTTCCAGGTGACCCGTCAGCGTGACAACGCCGTTCTTGACCGCGACGCCAACGCTGGTCGCATTGACCGAGGGGTCCCACTCGAGTTCGCGGGTCACATCGCTTTTCAACTGTGCATCTGTCTTCATGATCGTCCTTTCGGTTATGCGCACGCATGAACAAATGCGGGCACGCGAGTCGTGCCCGCAGAGACCGGGCGGCCGCGTGCTCAGGCCTGCCCGAGCCGCCAATCCTCGGGCGACGCTCCACGTTGCCGCTTGCGCAAGCGCAAGCTCGTCGGCGGCCGATACGCGCGCATGCGCTTCTTACGAAACGTATCGATCCGCTTCCGAGGCACTGGCCGAATGCTGCCCGTCGGGCCGGGTGGAGATGCTTGAGATTCATCAACATGCATGCGCTTTCGCGCCGCTAGCCTGTCCGCTTCCAACATCCTCAAAGGACCTGACATGCCATATCTGCCTGCAAAACTACGCATCGTTGCCACGGGTTGTCTCGTCATTGCACTCGCGGGTTGCGCAGCGACCCCAAGCCGCGAGAGCACCGGCGAGTACTTCGACGACACCAGCATCACGACACGCGTGAAGGCCGACCTGCTCGCTCACAGAGACGTGAGTGCCGCGGAGGTCAATGTCGAGACGTTCAAGGGACGCGTTCAACTGAGCGGCTTCGTGAAGACGCCCGACCAGAAACGCAGGGCCGGAGAGATCGCCCGATCGGTCAAGGGCGTGAACGAGGTCGTCAACGACATCCTGATCCGGTGACAGGCCCGAGAGCGCCGCGCCTCAGCGAAAGAATTCCATGAAACCATATGCGCATCTCCGACATGCCGCGCGGGCGGCCGCGCTGCTGGCATTTGCCGGTGTGTTCAGCGTGGCCGCTGCTACCAGCGAGCGCGTGCCCGCACCTCCCGCCGGGTCATATCTGAACGGTGGCGTCGGCGACGAAGAGCAGCAATCCCTGCGGGAGCGAAAGGCTCCTTACAACCTGCGGCTCACGTTCGCACGCTCCCGCACGGGCGAATATGTCGCCGGCCTGGACGTCGCGATCGAAAGGCTCGACAGGAGGCTCGCGTTCGGCCCCTATAAAGACTGCGGTCCGCTGCTATTCGTGCGGCTGGATCCGGGACTTTATCGGGTGAGCGCCACGTACGAGGGCGTTGTTCGAACAAAGACGATCCGCATCGGCGCAACGCCATTCGAGGACACCTTGTATTGGCCTTGAGCCGCGCGAGGACGCCCTGCATCCAACGACCCCGAACATGGGGGCAGAAGCCCTCGACCTGCGCAGGGAAGATTGATGCAGATCAAGCCCATGAAGCCCGTCTCCATGAATACTGACCAGTTACCAATCTCATCATGGAAGTCATGGCGCATCTCGTATGGAAGACCGAACTCGACACTGGAATTCACGAGATCGACACCCAGCATCGACGGATTGTTCACTACATCAATGCACTGGGCGATGCGAGGCAGACGAACGACCAGGCTGCCGTCGGCGGGATCATCGACGAAACGGTCGACTACACGGCGTCGCACTTCGCATTCGAGGAAGCCATGATCGAGGATGCGGGCTATTCCTTCGTGGGTCCCCACAGGAAGGTTCACGAGATCTTCGTGCGCCGCGTGGTTGATTTCCGGACCCGCTTCGAGCGTGGGGAGGATGTGCTGGCCGAGCTCCACGGCATGCTCTCGCGCTGGCTGTTCAACCACATCCGTCACGAAGACGGCGCATATGTGCATACCGTGAAGGCGCATCTGCACGCCACGGCCTCATCGGCGGAAAAGATCGTCAGGGCGCAGGTCGGCAAGTTGGCCCAAGGCAGCCCCGGTGCCCGCACCAGGCACGGCTGGCTGAAAAGATTGTTCGCCGGGTAACCATGCTGGCGAACCGCCTGCTGGCCCGCCGTGCCGGCATCGATACCTACCAGCAGCCTGTCGTCTACATGCACGCCGACTGCGACGTCTGCAAGGCCGAGGGGTTCCAGTCGCAGGCCCAGGTGGAAGTGATATCCAACGAACGGCACCTGCTTGCGATCCTGCACCAGGTCAGGAGCAGCTGGCTTCGCACTGACGAGATCGCGCTGTCCGAATCCGCGTGGAACCTCATGGGCGCGGCGGACGGCGACGAACTGGTGGTGCGGCATCCGCCCGTCCTCGCTTCGCTGACGCATCTGCGCAGCAAGCTCCATGGCGTCCGGATGGACTATGCGGCGCTGCGCGCGTTGATGGAAGACGTGAGCCGCGGGCGCGTTCCCGACATTCATCTCGCGTCCTTCGTGACGGTGTGCGCCGGCAACGGCCTCGATCTCGACGAGACGGTGGCGCTGACGCGCGCGATGGTCGACGTGGGCGAGCGCCTCGACTGGGGAACCTCGCCCGTGGTGGACAAGCACTGCATCGGCGGACTGCCCGGCAACCGGACCACACTGATCGTGGTCCCGATCGTCGCCGCATGCGGCGTGGTGATGCCCAAGACCTCGTCGCGCGCCATCACATCGGCGGCCGGCACCGCCGACGTGATGGAAACCCTGGCGCCGGTGGACCTGAGCCTGGCGCAGATGCGCCGCATCGTCGAGCGCGAAGGAGGCTGCATCGCGTGGGGCAATGCCATGCGCATCAGCCCCGCCGACGACATGCTGATTCGCGTGGAGCGGCCGTTGAGCATCGACAGCGAAGGCCTCATGGTGGCCTCCATCCTGTCGAAGAAGGCTGCCATGGGTTCGCAGCGCGTGCTGATCGACATTCCGGTCGGCGCGCTCACCAAGGTGCGCAGCCAGGCCGCCGCCGGGCAGCTTTCGCGCAGCCTCGTCGCGGTGGGCGCGGCGCTGGGCCTGCAGGTGCAGACGGTGTTCACCGACGGCAGCCAGCCCGTGGGCCGGGGCGTGGGCCCGGCGCTCGAGGCGATGGACGTGATGGCCGTGCTCGAGCGCACGGCCGACGCCCCGCAGGACCTGCGCGAACGCGCGCTCGAGCTGGCCGGACTGATCCTCGAAATGGCGGACAAGGCCGCGCCGGGCAAGGGCAGGTCGCTGGCGCGCGAGGTGCTCGACGACGGGCGTGCACTGGCCAAGTTCATTGCGATCTGCGAGGCGCAGGGTGGCTTGCGCGTGCCGCCCAAGGCATCCCACACGCACCAGGTGCATGCGCCTGCCGACGGGGTTGTGTCGGCCATCGACACGCGGCTGGTGGCGCGCACCGCCAAGCTGGCGGGCGCGCCACGCGATCCGGCCGCGGGCGCCTCGGTGCACGTGCGGGTCCAGGACCGCGTCAAGCGCGGCGATGCGCTGTTCACGCTTCACGCCGAGAGCCTCGGCGAGCTTCAGTACGCCCTGAGTTTCGTGCGCTCGCAGCTCCCGATCGTGCGCATCGAGGCCGGCGGCGAGGCCGCGGGCGCGCCGTCGTCCGACCACCGCGGCATTCATCAAGGCGGCACCCGCTCGCGTGACTCTTGAGCCAGGTCAAGGCCGGTGTGGCGATGTCGCGCGATGCTTGCGGTTCATCATTTCACGGGAGCGAGTGCAATGAGCGAAGTCATCCTGGATCCCGCGCGCTGGGAATCGATGGAGGCCGGCGATGCCGCCTTCGTCGAGGACTGGCTCGCATGCGAAGGCGATCGCGTCCACGCCGGGCAGGTCATCGGCAGGGCCATGCTGGTTCAGCAGAACGTGGACATCGAGGCGCCGCACGACGGCGTGCTCGAGCAGATCTGCGTCGCCGGCGGCGACGCATTCGGGCGTGGCGACGTGCTAGCCCGCATCGTCGACTTCTGAACTGCGGCCATGAGCCCCATCCACATCGAGGCGGCAGTCGAATCGACGCCCCTGCCCACGCCGACCCCCGCGTCGATGCCCCTTGACAAGGCCCTCCAGCGGCGACGAAGCACGCGGGAGTTTCTGCCCGATACGTTTTCGCTTCAGGCACTTTCCTCACTGCTGTGGGCGGCCTTCGGCGTCAATCGAGAGCAACAAGGCGGACGCACGGCACCTTCGGCACATGACTGGAAGGAGATCGACGTCTATGCGGTGCTGGCAGCAGGCGCCTATCGCTACGAGGCTCGCACGCATCGCCTCTATCTGGTCAAGAGAGCGGACATGCGCGCGCTGACGGGCCTGCAGGATTTCGTGGCGACCGCACCGGTCAATCTGGTCTACGTGGCCGACTTCGACCGGATGGCCGAAGTCAACGAGCGCGACCGCCCCTTTCTCGCGGGAGCCGATGCGGGATGCATCGCGCAAAACGTGTATCTGCATTGCGCAGCGGCAGGCCTTGTGACGGTGGTTCGCGCTTCCATAGACAGGCGCGCGCTCGCCCAGGGACTCGGCCTTCGAACGACACAGCGCATCACGCTGGCACAGACCGTGGGATACCCGAAGCCGTAGATGCGGGTTGATGCAAGAGCCGGATAAGGGAGCTGGATGCAGCACAGCCACCGCACATCGCTTTTCAGTAGGGCCGGTCGCGAAAGCCGACGCGATGCGCGATCCGTGCCAGCGGAACCTCGAGCAGCACGAAGGCCGCCGTGATCGCGGCCACATCCAGAAGCGACAGCTTCAGCGGGACCTGGACCGCCAGCAAGGGCAGCAGCGATTCCGGAATCTGGTCCAGCCCGAAGGCCCGTCCGCTCGGCTCGATGGCCAGTCGCCGCTTGATGAAGCTGGAGAGCGCGTCTGCGGCCATGGCGGCCGCACCGATGGCGGCGCCGATGCCCGGCGACAAGCCCACGAGCGGTGCGCACAGCACGCATGCGGCAACGGACGCAACCACGCCTCTCGCTGTCTTGGACGGCCCCAGAAGCGGCCGGCCGTCACCAAGCCTGATGCCCCCGTCCAATGGCCAGGACCAACGGTTGCCCAGCAGCAGCTTGGTTGCGATGGGCGCATTGTTGGCAACTGCGAGCAACAGGAGCAGTTCGAGCCCGAGCCAAAAGTGGTGCATGCACGAACCATATGGCTTGCATGGCGACCAGCACTTGAGCCTGCGCAAAGGTCTTTCGGCCGGGGAGCGCACCGCAGGCGCAGCTCGCCGGACTTTTGCGTTGGATCAACGAAAGGTCGTGGCGGCTCCGCGACCATCGCCGGATGGAAAGCAAACGCGCAACGCAAGAACGGCGAGGCTGCCGTGGTTCGCAGGTTCCGGTGACGCGGCGCGCCGAAAAGGCCATCGCCATTGCCGCCACGCTGTGCGCGCTGGCGGGTTGCGCGTCGCTGGCGAGGAATGACCTGCCACCACCCGCGGTAGCGGCGCTCTTCCCTGCGCAAGAGCTGCCGCAAGGCGCGGACACTTCGCGTATTGCATGGCACGAGTACTTCGTCGATGCAAGCCTCAGAAGCCTGATCGCACGGGCGCTCGACGAGAACCGGGACCTCCGCATCGCCGTGCATCGCGTCGCCCAGGCGCGCGCGGTGCTTGCCGCGCAACGCGCCGAGCGCTTTCCCGTCGTCGGTCTTTCCGCGGGGGTGGACCGGTCGCGCGTGCCGGGCGACCTGAATCTCACGGGCAGGCCCGTCACCGGCAGCCAGTTCAGCGTCGGCATCGGCGTGGCGAGCTGGGAGCTCGACATGTGGGGGCGCCTGCGAGACCTGCAGGACGCGGCATTGGAGATCTTCCTAGCCACCGAGGCGGGCAGGCGCGCGGTCGTTGTCAACCTTGTGAGCGAAGTCGCCAACGGGTATCTCCAGCTGTGCGAAACGGACGAGCGCCTGGCGCTGGCGCACCAGTTCACCGACAGCCGGGCCCAGAGCCTGCGCATCTTCGTTCGCAGGATGGAAGAGGGCGCCACCTCGCGGCTGAATGTGGCGCAGGTCGAGACGCTGCTGATGCAGGCGCGTGCCCTCGCCGCGCAACTGGAGCAGTCGCGGCAGGCGCAGGCCCATGCGCTCACGCTGCTGGTCGGCGCGCCTGTCAACCTGGCGCCGGTCGCAGCGCTTCGCACGCAGGAGGAACTGGTGGGCGACGCGAATCCCGGGCTGCCATCGGACCTGCTCGCCGCGCGTCCCGATATCGTGGCCGCGGAACACCAGCTGCGCGCCGAGAATGCCAACGTCGGCGCCGCGCGCGCCGCGTTCTTTCCGCGCGTTGTCCTCACGGCCTCGGCCGGCACGGCCAGCGCCGAGCTCGAAGGCCTGTTCGCGCCCGGCAGCGGAGCCTGGGTGTTTTCGCCGGCCGTATCGCTGCCGTTGTTCGATGGCGGGCGCCGGCGTGCCGGACTCGCGCTGGCGCAAGCGCGCCGGCAGCAGGCCATCGACAACTACGAGAAGACCGTGCAGGGCGCCTTTCGCGACGTCGCGGATGCCCTCTCGGCGCGTCGCTGGTCCGCGGAGCAGGCAGCCATCGCGCAGGGCGCGCTCGCCGTGCAGACCGAACGCGCACGCCTGGCGCAGCTGCGCTACGACAACGGGGCCGCCGCCTACCTCGAAGTGCTGGATGCCCAGCGTGACCTGCTGACCGCGGGCCAGCAACTGGTGCAGGCGCGCAGGCTCGCGCTGTCCAGCCGCGTCGCGGTGTACGCAGCGCTGGGCGGCGGGTCGCTCGCCGCGTCTCCTTCGGTGTCGCCATGAGCAGCGGGGCGCGCAAGCTGGCGGCGCTCGTGCTGCTCATCGCCGCAATCGCGCTCGGCGGCGCCTACCTCTGGGCGCGCCTGCACCGCGGCGGCCCGGGAGACGCGTTCATCGGCGGCAACGGCCGGATCGAGGCCACGGAGTTCGACATCGCGAGCAAGCTGGGCGGCCGGGTGCGCGACATCGAGGTCGAGGAGGGCGATGTCGTTGCCGCCGGCCAGGTGCTCGCCCACATGCAGGTGCAGACCCTCGAGGCGCAACGCGACGAGGCGCGCGCACGGCAGGTCCAGGCCGGCGTCGGCGTGGGCAGCGCCGAGGCGCAGGTCAAGGTGCGCGAGAACGAACGCGATGCGGCCATCGCACTCGTGGCACAGCGCGAAAGCGAGGTCGATGCCGCGCGGCGGCGGCTGCGGCGCTCCGAGACGCTGGTGCGCGAGGGTGCCGCATCGGCGCAGGAGGTGGATGACGACCGCGCCCGCGTTCTGGGCGCCCAGGCCGCACTGGCCGCGACGCGCGCGCAGGTGCAAGCCGCGAAGGCGGGCGTGCTCGCCGCGCGCGCGGAGGTCGACGCCGCTCGCTCGATGGTTTCCGCGGCCGACGCCACCGTCGCCCGCATCGAGGCCGACCTGGACGACAACGTGCTGGTCGCGCCCCGGGACGGACGCGTCCAGTACCGGATCGCCCAGCCGGGCGAAGTGCTCGGTCCCGGCGGCAAGGTGCTCAGCCTGGTGGATCTGTCGGACGTGTACATGACGTTCTTCGTGCCCGAGGTGGTGGCGGGCCGGCTCGCGCAGGGCGCCGAGGTGCACATCGTGCTCGATGCGGCGCCCGAATACGTCTTTCCGGCGCGGGTCTCCTTCGTCGCCAGCACGGCGCAGTTCACGCCCAAGACCGTCGAGACGGCGAGCGAGCGGCAGAAGCTCATGTTCCGCGTCAAGGCACGCATCGACAGGGATCTGCTGCGCAAGCACCTCGCGCATGTGAAGACCGGGCTGCCGGGCGTCGCCTGGGTGAAGCTGGACCCGGCGGCCGACTGGCCCGACGGGCTGGCACTGAAGGTGCCGTGACCGCGCCGGCCGACAGGGGCGTTGCGCCGACGCCGCGCGAGGTCGCCCGCCTCGCGCACGTGGTGCTCCGGCGCGGGCGCACGACGGCCCTCGACGACATCAGCCTCGGCATTGCGGCCGAACGGATGGTCGGGCTCATCGGGCCCGACGGCGTGGGCAAGTCGAGCTTGCTGGCGTTGCTGGCCGGCGCGCAGGCGCTCGGGCAGGGCCGCGTGGAGGTGCTGGGTGGCGACATGGCCGATGCCCGGCACCGCCGCGGCGTCTGCCCGCGCATCGCGTACATGCCCCAGGGGCTGGGCAGGAACCTCTATCCGACGTTGTCGATAGAAGAGAACCTGCAGTTCTTCGGGCGCCTGTTCGGTCACGGGCCGAGCGAGCGGCGCCAGCGTATCGATGCGCTGGCCGGCACCATGGGCCTGAGCCAATTCCTGGAGCGTCCGGTGGGACAGCTGTCGGGCGGCATGAAGCAGAAGCTTGGCCTGTGCTGCGCGTTGATCCACGAGCCCGACCTGCTGATCCTCGACGAACCGACGACCGGTGTGGACCCGTTGTCGCGCGGACAGTTCTGGGCCCTCATCGACGCCATCCGGCGTCAACGCGACGCCGCGGGCCGGCCCCTGAGCGTGATCGTCGCGACCGCGTACATGGAGGAGGCCGATGCCTTCGACTGGCTGGTTGCCATGGATGCCGGCGCGGTGCTCGCCACCGGGACGCCCGCCGAGTTGCGCGCCCGCACCGGCGCGGCATCCCTCGAGCAGGCCTTCATCAGGCTGCTGCCCGAGGGCAAGCGCGGCGATGCCCGCGAACTGGTGGTGCCCGCGTTGCCTGCCACGGCCGGCGACGACGTCGCCATCGAGGCGAAGGGCCTCTCGATGCGCTTTGGCGACTTCGTGGCGGTGGACCGCGTCGACTTCCGGATTCGTCGCGGAGAAATCTTCGGCTTCCTCGGCTCGAATGGCTGCGGCAAGACGACCACGATGAAGATGCTGACCGGGCTGCTGCCCGTTAGCGCGGGCGAGGCACGGCTGTTCGGGCGAAAGGTCTCGGCCGACGACCTCGACGCGCGGCGCCGCGTGGGCTACATGTCTCAATCGTTCTCGCTCTACGGCGAGCTCACGGTGCGGCAGAACATCGTGCTGCACGCACGCCTGTTCCGGTTGCCGGAGGCGGACGTGCCTGCACGCGTGGCGGAGTTGGCCGCGCGCTTCGGGCTGGAGGACGCGCTCGGCCGCCTGCCTGACAGCCTGCCCCTGGGCATGCGCCAGCGGCTGTCGCTGGCCGTGGCGATGGTGCATCGCCCGGAAATGCTGATCCTGGACGAGCCGACCTCCGGCGTCGACCCGGTGGCGCGCGACATGTTCTGGCGCCTCATGATCGACCTGGCGCGCAAGGACGGGGTCACCATCTTCATATCGACCCACTTCATGAACGAGGCCGCGCGCTGCGACCGCATTTCGCTGATGCACGCCGGCCGCGTGCTGGTGACGGACAGCCCGGCGGCCATCGTGCAGCGCAGCGGCAAAGCCACGCTGGAACAGGCCTTCGTCGCGCAACTGCAGCAGGCCGTGGGCGCTGGCGAGCCCGTTGCCGCCGCACCCGCGCCGAGCCCGGCGAGCAAGGCGGACCGTCCGAGCCACGCGGCTGGCACGCGCTGGTTCAGCGTCGCGCGCGCCTGGAGCTTCACGCGGCGCGAGGCGCTGGAGCTGCGCCGCGACCCGGTGCGCGCCACGCTGGCGCTCCTGGGCACGGTGATCCTCATGTTCATCATCGGCTACGGCATCAGCCTGGACGTCGAAAACCTCAGCTATGCGGTGCTCGACCGCGACCAGAGCGAGCTCAGCCGCAACTACGCGCTCGACCTGTCCGGATCGCGCTACTTCGTGGAGAAGCCACCCATCACCGACTACGCGCAGCTCGACCAGCGCATGCGCAGCGGCGAGCTGGCGCTGGCCATCGAGATTCCGCCGGGCTTCTCGCGGGACGTGCAGCGCGGCACCCCGGCGCAGATCGGTGCGTGGATCGACGGCGCCATGCCCGCGCGCGCGGAAACCGTGCGCGGCTACGTGCAGGCCATGCACCAGACATGGTTGAGCGGCGTCGCCGAGCGCCGGCTCGGCACGCGGGCGCGCGCGCCGAGCACCATCGAGATCCGCTTTCGCTACAACCCCGACGTCCGCAGCCTGCCGGCGATGGTGCCGGCCGTCATCCCTCTGCTGCTGATGATGATCCCGTCGATGCTCGCCGCGCTTTCCGTCGTGCGCGAGAAGGAGCTGGGCTCGATCGTCAATCTCTACGTCACGCCGGTCACGCGCGCCGAGTTCCTGCTGGGCAAGCAGCTGCCCTACATCGGGCTGGGGGTGCTCAATTTCCTGACGATGTCCGCACTCGCGGTGACGGTCTTCGGCGTGCCGATCAAGGGCAGCTTCTTCACGCTCGCGCTCGGCGCGCTCGTGTTCACGACGTTCTCCACGGGCTTCGGCCTGCTGTGCTCCACGTTCACGCGAACGCAGATCGCCGCGATCTTCGTGACGCTGATCGGCACCATCGTCCCGTGCGTCAAGTTCGCCGGGCTGCTCGATCCGGTCTCTTCGCTGGAGGGCATCGGGGCGTTCGTCGGCCGGATCTATCCGGCGGCGCACTTTCTCACGATCAGCCGCGGTGTCTTCGGCAAGGCGCTGTCGCTGCCCGACCTCGTGCCCCAGTTTCTGGCGATGCTGGCGGCCGTGCCGGTCATTCTCGGCCTGTCGATCGCGCTGCTGAAGAAGCAGCAGAGCTAGGCCGTGCCATGAGACTGCCATCGCCCTCGAACGTGCTTCGCCTCGGCGTGAAGGAGCTGTGGAGCCTGCTGCGCGACCCCACGATGCTGGTTCTGATCATCTACTCGTTCACCGCGGCCATCTATATCGCAGCCACGGCGATGCCCGAGAGCCTGCACCATGCGGCCATCGCCATCGTGGACGAGGATGCATCCCCGCTGTCGGCGCGCATCATCGCGGCTTTCTATCCACCGCATTTCAAGACGCCCACGCTGATCTCGCTGGCCGAGGTGGACGCAGTGATGGACAGCGGCCGGCAGACCTTCGTGCTCGACATTCCACCCGGTTTCCAGGCC
Organism: Variovorax sp. PMC12; assembly: GCF_003019815.1. Taxonomy (NCBI): domain Bacteria; kingdom Pseudomonadati; phylum Pseudomonadota; class Betaproteobacteria; order Burkholderiales; family Comamonadaceae; genus Variovorax; species Variovorax sp. PMC12. Next base: position 991,617 of record NZ_CP027774.1, on the reverse strand, counting down.
GACGTGCTGGCCGGCCGGTCACCGGTGGCCCAGCTGAACGTGGACGCGACGCGGATGAGCCAGGCATTCACCGGCAGCACCTACATCCAGCAGATCACGGCCGCGGAGGTCGCGGAATTCGTGCAGCGCTTTCGCGGCGACACGGCGGCGCCGGTCGAACTCGCCATGCGCATGCGGTTCAACCCGAACCTCGAGGAAGCCTGGTTCGGCTCGCTCTCGGAACTCATCAACAACATCACGATGCTTTCGATCATCCTGACCGGTGCCGCCCTGATCCGTGAGCGTGAGCATGGGACCATCGAGCACCTGCTGGTCATGCCTGTCACCCCTGCCGAAATCATGCTGGCCAAAGTCTGGTCGATGGGGCTGGTGGTGATGATCGCGGTGGGCGTTGCACTGGCGGTCGTCGTGCGGGGGGCGCTGCACGTGCCGATCGAAGGCTCGGTGGCGTTGTTCATGGCGGCCACGGCACTGCTTCTGTTCGCGACCACCTCGATGGGAATCTTCCTGGCCACCGTGGCCCGGTCGATGCCGCGGTTCGGCATGCTGGTGGTGCTGGTCCTGGTGCCGCTGGAGATGCTTTCCGGAGGGAGCACGCCGCGCGAGAGCATGCCGCGGTTCGTCCAGGAAGTGATGCTGGCCGCGCCGACCACGCACTTCGTGCTGGCGGGTCAGGCGATCCTCTTTCGCGGCGCGGGCCTGGCCGTGGTGTGGCCGCAGTTCGCCATGCTGGCCGTCTTCGGCGGCCTGATGTTCAGCGCGGCGCTGCTGCGCTTTCGCAAGTCCATCAGCCTCATGGCATGACCGCTGCGCCGAGATAGGGCGCATCGTCTGCCGCGCCACCGCGCGCGGGACCGGAGACATCAAACGTCGAACGGCGGCGAGTAATCCGGCATGCAACGCGGCAGGCTCAGGGTGGCGGTCACGCCGGTGCCTACCTGGGAAAAAAGCGTCAGATGACCACCCGATTGCCGAGCGAAGCCATCGACGGCCGCCAGGCCCATTCCGGCATCCGCCCGGCCGCTCTTGGTGGTGACGAACGGCTGGACGGCGCGTCGTGCGAAGTCCGGCGACATGCCTATGCCGTTGTCCGAGACGGACACGGCCACCGCGGGGCGGCCATCCGGCGCCGTGTCCGCCCTGGCGGACAGCAGCAACCGTCCGCCCTTGGGCATGGCTTCGCAGGCGTTGACCACGAGGTGCATCAGCGCCTCTTCGAGTGCGTCGCCGTCGGCATGGCAAGACGGGCAGTCATGGCCGACCACGACAGAAACGCTGATGCGATCGTCGAGCACTCGACGAAGCATGTGCGCCAGGTCGCACAGGAAGGGGAGGGTTTCCAGCCTGGTGGGAGTCAGCGGCTGCAGGCCCGCGTAGGCCTGCAGATGCCTGGCCAGGCGCTCGCCATGGTGGACCATCCCTTTCAGTCGAAGCACGAAGAATTCCTGATCCTCGTGTTGCCCGGAGTTCGCTGCGGCCTGCAGCCGTTGCAGCACGCCGCGCATGCCGGCAGCGAACTCTTCAAGCACCCTGCTGGCCTCGCCAGCCAACTCCCGGTCAGAACTGCTTGCCTGGAGTTCCATGGAGAACCTTCCACTACAAACCAAGCGCTGCTGCGATCGATACCGCTCATATGCCGTAGCCGCGTGGCCGATTTCTCCCCGAAAGAATGAATCTAGTCTTCAGAATGGAAAATAGTTGAGCCAAGTTGTATCCGCGTCGAGACGATTGGCAAAGAGCATTCTTCAAGTCACCTTCACAGGTTCGAGCGTGCGCAGGCGGCGTCCGGACCATCCTGGAACGGCGACATGCCTGGCGCATTGCGCTGCATCAAGGCGCGGCGCCAGGCATTGCGCGATGCTGGGCTTCCATCGTCGCAGGCCAACGACGCCGACGCCAGCCTGAAGAATCTGCGTCCGCGCAGCCCATAGCGAAATGAAGAACCGGAAACACCTCAACCTGGCAACCGTGCTTGTCGCGATCTGGCTGATTGCGCTCGCATGGGACTACTGGAGCCAGAGCCGCAGCGTGGAGATGGTCCCCTACAGCGCCTTCGAGGAGCTGTTGAAGGAAGGGCGAATCGCGGAAGTCGCGCTCGGCGATTCGATCATCACCGGACGGCTGAAGATTCCCGACAAGGGCAAAGACACGGTCATGGCGACCATGGTGGAGCCGCAAACGGCGCAGCGCCTCGCAGCTTTCGGCGTTCCCTACGAGCGGGTGCGCAGCGCAAGCTGGCTTCAGAGTCTGTTCTCCTGGATTCTTCCAGCGCTCCTCCTCCTTGGCATATGGAGCTTCATGCTGCGGCGAACGGGCGGAGGGCTCGGCGGGGGGCTGCTGGGCATAGGGAAGAGCAAGGCAAGAATCTACATGGAGAAGAGCACGGGCGTGCGCTTCGACGACGTGGCCGGGGTCGACGAGGCGAAGTTCGAGCTGCAGGAGATCGTCGATTTCCTCAAGAACCCGAAGGAGCACGCCCGGCTGGGTGCACGCATGCCCAGGGGCGTGCTCCTGATGGGGCCGACCGGCACCGGCAAGACCTTGCTGGCGCGCGCCGTGGCGGGCGAGGCGCAAGTGTCCTTCTTCTCGATCAGCGGTTCCGAGTTCATCGAGATGTTCGTCGGGGTGGGCGCGGCGCGGGTGCGCGATCTCTTCGAGCAGGCCCGCGCGAATGCGCCCGCGATCATCTTCATCGATGAACTGGACGCGCTCGGAAGGGCCCGCACGGCCTTCCCGATGGCCGGCGGACAGGACGAGCGCGAGCAGACGCTCAATCAACTGCTGGTGGAGCTCGATGGATTCGATCCGAGCGTTGGCGTCGTCCTGCTCGCCGCCACGAACCGTCCGGAGACGCTGGATCCGGCGCTGCTTCGCGCGGGGCGATTCGACCGCCAGGTGCTGGTCGACAGGCCGGATCGGATCGGGCGGGCGGAGATACTGAAGGTGCACGTGCGCAAGGTGCGGCTCGACGCGCACGTCGACCTCGACCAGGTCGCCGCCATCACCGTGGGATTCGCCGGTGCGGACCTCGCGAACCTGGTCAACGAGGCTGCCTTGATTGCCACGCGGCGCAACGCCGACGCAGTGGCAATGCCGGACTTCACGCAGGCGATCGAGCGCATCGTCGCCGGCATCGAAAGAAAGACCCGCATCCTGGGGCCGCACGAGCGCGAGCTCGCGGCCACCCACGAACTCGGCCACGCGCTGACCGCACTGGCCCTGCCGGGGGCCGACAAGGTCCACAAGGTGTCGATCGTGCCGCACGGCATCGGCGCGCTGGGCTACACGCTGCAGCGTCCCTCGGAAGACCGGCATCTGCTGCGGCGAGGGGAGCTGCTGGACAGGCTTGCCGTGCTCCTCGGCGGCCGGGCAGCCGAACAGCTCGTGTTCGGCGAGCCCACAACCGGGGCGGCGGACGACCTGGTCAAGGCGACGAACCTAGCGCGCGACATGGTGCTGCGCTACGGCATGGACAGCGGCCTGGGTGCCGTGGTCTATCTGGAGCAGCGATCCCGCTTCATGGACTCGCCGACCGATGCGGCTTTTGCCGCCACGTCTTCGGCCGCCGGCGAAAAAACCGCCCAGCGCATCGACGACGCGGTCCGGGGCCTGATCGAGCAAGAGACGAAACGCGCAACCCAGCTGCTGCGTGAGCGGCGCGAGATCCTGGAGCGGTGCGTGCGCGCATTGATGAGCAAGGAGACGCTCGACGAGGCCGAACTGCTGGCTCTGGTCGAAAGCCCGGAGGCCTCCCGTACCGCCGCCTCGCCCGGCTCGCGGGCAATCGCCTGAAAGTGGCCGCCATGAAAAAACTCTGGACCTGCATCCACGCCGGCGTCGCCTCGATCGCCTGGGTCTTCATCCTGTTGGCGCTGTGTCTGACGCTGCTGGACCCGAAGTCGGGCATCAATCAGGACCCGGTGTTTGCCGTGATCGCGATCTTCGTGACCATTGGCCATCTGTGCTGCGGGAGCTATCTGCTTCACCGCATAAGCGAAGAGATCCGAGAGGCGAAGAAGCAGAAGCGAATGACGAGCGGCGCCGGCAACGGAAAGGAACGGCACATCCAATCGTCATCCTGAGCTCGATGCAGGTCTGCCCCGCGAAGAAGAAGGCCCGCCGTCCTCTCGGAGCGGCGGGCGACTGCCGCCGCCATGCGCGGCTGGAAGCTTTTTCGCGCGCTCGCGGTGTCGTGCCGCAGAGTCGACTCAGATGCCGCTGATTACCGCACCTAGCGCGGCCACGAAATCGTTCGCCTGCGGCCGCAAGCTGCCCTGGACGGGACCCAGATCCTTGACCCGAAAGGGTGCAGCCAGATGCGGCAATGCCACCAGCGTCGATCCGTTCCAGCCAATGATCGGGCAAAGAGACCGCGGTATCGCCTCCGGCATGTGGGCACGCAGTGCCAGCGGTATCACGAGGCGAGTCGGGAGCTTGTCGAGGATGTCGCTCTGGATGTCCACCATCCAGGGAATTTCGCCACGCTGGGTCTTGGACGGATTGGCATAGACGTCGAACTGGGCCATCGCGCGATCCCCTCACCAGGGACGGTAGTCCTCGCCGAAAACGCCCACGCGATCAATGAGTCCGTTCTGGGCGGCAATCCATTCCGCATAGGTTTCATTGAATTCGCGCTTTCGCTGGCCGAGCGTCTTCGTCCGTTCCAGCGCCTCGAGTTCGGCATAACGGGCGGCCGAGACCATCACGACTGCGACGCGGTCGTTCTTCATCACCTGCACGGGCTCGCACTCTGCCTGACTCAGGTAGTAGCCAAAACGGTTTTTGGCATCCGTAGCACTGACTTGCATGATTGGGCTTGAATGGGAGGATTAGCCATTTTAGCCATTCTCCGAAAGCAGCGCGCTTAGAAACCCCGCATCTAAGCTCATGCGGATGAAGTATTTGCAATTCACATGCTAAATGCTTCATGATGATGAAAATGGATACTGAATCCCATGGAACTCCGGCAGCTTGAAGCCTTCGCCGCCGTCATGTCGACCGGCAGCGTCACGGGCGCCGCCCGGCTGCTGGCGCGCTCGCAGCCGGCGGTGTCGCGCCTGGTGCAGGAACTCGAAGCCGAGATCGGCTATGCGTTGTTCACCCGCCACGGACCCCGGGTGACGCCGACGGAGCAGGGTTTCCTGCTCTATGAAGATGTAGACCGCGCCCTCGGCAGCCTGCAGCAGATCCACTTGCGCGCGGCCGAGATCGCGCGCGGCAATGCCCAGCCGCTGCTGCTGGCCGCCACCTCCGCGCTGGCGCTCGGGCTGCTGCCGCGGGCATTGCGGCAAATGGAGGCGCAGGCCGGCACCATGCCCATCCAGCTGCGCAGTGCCTCGGCCGAACAGGTCGTGCACGCGGTGCTCAGCGGCGCGGCGCAGCTCGGCGCGAGCAGCCTGCCGCTGGAGCACCGCGGGCTCGAAGTGCACTGGATCGGACAGATGCCCTGCGTGGCCGTGCTGCCGCAGGACGATCCGCTGGCGGCGCTCGAGGTCGTGCCGCTGGAGGCGCTGGCGCAGCGCCGCATCATCACGATGAGCAACCCGTTCCGCCTGCGCCACCGGCTCGACGCCACGCTGGCGCGCGCCGGCCATTCGCCGGCGCGGCGCGACGCGCTGATCGAGACCAATTCTTCGGTCAACGCCCAGGCGCTGGCCCGCGCCGGGCTCGGCGTGGCCGTGCTGGAGCCGCTGACCGCCTGCGGCGCGCCGCTCGAAGGCCTGGCCGTGCGGCCGCTGGATACCGACATTCCCTTCGTCTTTGGCGTGGTCACGCCGCAGGCCAAGCCGATCACGGCGCCGGTGCGCGCGCTGATCGATGCCCTGCTGGCCGCCGCCAGCGAGCTGCCGCATTTCGTGCAGCACGACGTGTCGGCGCACGCGGCGCTGCTGCGCACCCTGTACGGCGGCGGCGATGCCGCCGCGGACGAAGAAAGCATTTCCTGAAAGCCCCTGTGACGAACGTACCCCTCGGCCTTCCCGCGCTCGAAGCGCGCCTGCGGCAAGACCTGTCGTGGCTCGGCCTGCCCGCAAAACGCTGGGTGCCCCCCAACCCGGCGCACGGCGATGCGCTGCTGGACGTCGCCATCGTCGGCGGCGGCATGGCGGGCCTCGCGCTGCTCGCGACGCTCAAGCACCTGGGCGTGCACGCCCGCATCTACGACCGCTCGCCGGCCGGATTCGAAGGCCCCTGGGCCACCACCGCGCGCATGGAAACGCTGCGCTCGCCCAAGGAGCTCACCGGCCCCGCGCTGGGCCTGCCGGCGCTGACCTTCCGCGCCTGGTTCGAGGCGCAGTGGGGCCTGGCGGCCTGGGACGCGCTCGACAAGATCCCGCGCCTGCAATGGGCCGAGTACCTGCGCTGGTACCGCCGCGTGCTCGAGCTCGACGTGCGCAACGAGCAGCAGGTGAGGGCGGTGCTGCCGCGCGCCGACGGCGTGGTGCAGCTCGACCTGGCCGATCTCGCCGCGGGCGGCGGGCACTACAGCGTGCAGGCGCGCCACGTCGTGCTCGCGACCGGCCGCGACGGCCTCGGCGGTGCCTGGGTGCCCGACTGGGCGGCTTCGCTGCCGCGCGATCGCTGGGCCCATTCGTCCGAACGCTGGGACGCCGAAAGCCTGCGCGGCAAGCGTGTGGCCGTGGTCGGCGGCGGCGCCTCGGCGATGGACGCCGCCGCGAGCGCGCTCGAGGCCGGTGCCGCGCGCGTCGACCTGCTGATCCGCCGCGCCGACCTGCCGCGCGTCAACAAGGGCAAGGGCGCGGGCAGCCCGGGCATGGTCCACGGCTTCTGGCAACTGCCCGACGAATGGAAGTGGCGCATCCGCCACTACATCAACGTGCAGCAGGTGCCGCCGCCGCACGGCAGCACGCTGCGCGTGTCGCGCCATGCGAACGCGCATTTCCAGCTCGGCACGCCGGTACTCGGTGCCGCGCAGCGGCCCGACGGCGCGCTGCGGCTGGACACGGCCAAGGGCCCGCTGGCGGCCGACTTCGTCGTGTTCAGCACGGGCTTTCGCACCGACTGGGCGCTGCGGCCCGAGTTCGCCGCGTTCTCTTCGCAGGTGCGCGTCTGGCAGGACCGCTTCGCGCCGCCCGAAGGCATGGCCGACAGCGAGCTCGCCGAATCCCCCGACCTCGGGCCGCTGTTCGAGTTCCAGCAGAAGACGCCCGGCGCCTGCCCCGGGCTGGAGCGCGTGCACTGCTTCAACTATGCCGCCTCGCTCTCGCACGGCGCCGCGGCCGGCGACATCCCGCAGATCACCGACGGCGCCCAGCGCCTGGCACGCGGCCTCGCGGCAAGGCTGCTGGGCGAGGACGCCGGCCAGCACTTCGCCGCCATGCAGCGCTACGCCGAGCCCGAGCTCGACGGCGACGAATGGACCCCCTCGGAGCTGCCGCCGTACGTCGAAGCCGGCGACCGCGAGGTGTCGCCATGACTGGCTGGCTCCTGCGCCGCGTACTGCAGGCGCTGGGCGTCGTGGTGGCGATGACGGTGATCGTCTTCATCGGCCTGCATGCCATCGGCAACCCGATCGACATCCTCATCGGCGAGGACATGAACCAGCAGGAGCGCCTGGCCGCCATCGCGCGGCTCGGGCTCGACCAGCCGCTGTGGCGCCAGTACCTGGCCTTCGTCGACGGCGCGCTGCACGGCAGCCTGGGGCGCAGCTTCGTCTACCAGGAAGACGCCGTTCGCCTGATCCTGCAGCGCCTGCCGGCCACCATGGAGCTGGCCTTCGCCGCGCTGCTCATGGCCATCGTGGTGGGCGTGCCGCTGGGGCTGTTCGCGGGCATGAAGCCCGAGCATCCGGTGTCGCGCACGCTGATGGCCACCAGCATCGTCGGCTTCTCGCTGCCGGCCTTCTGGGTCGCGCTGATGCTGATCATGGTGTTCAGCGTGCAGCTCGGCTGGCTGCCCGCGAGCGGACGCGGCGCCACGCGCGAGCTGTTCGGCGTGCAATGGTCCTGGCTCACGCTCGACGGCTGGCAGCACCTGCTGCTGCCGGCCTTCAACCTGGCGCTGTTCAAGATCTCGCTGGTGCTGCGGCTCACGCGCGCCGGCGTGCGCGAGGTGCTGCCGCAGGACTACGTGAAGTTCGCGCGCGCCAAGGGCCTCACGCCCACGCGCGTGGTGCTGATGCATGTGATGCGCAACACCATGATCCCGCTGGTCACGGTGCTCGGGCTGGAACTGGGCGCGACCATCGCCTATGCGGTGGTCACCGAGAGCATCTTCGCCTGGCCGGGCGCCGGCAAGCTGATCCTCGACAGCATCAACTCGCTCGACCGGCCGGTGGTGGTGGCCTACCTGATGGTGGTGGTCGTGATCTTCGTGACGCTGAACCTCATCGTCGACCTGCTCTACAAACTCCTCGACCCGCGCGTGCGGCTGGAAGGCGCGAAATGAGCGCAGTGAAAAGCTACGACGAGCGCTCCATCTGGTGGCGCGTGACCGCCGACTTCCTGCATTCGCGCATCGCCGTCGGCGGGCTGGTGGTGCTGGGCATCGTGGTGCTGGCCGCGCTGCTCGCGCCGTGGATCACGCCGCAGAACCCCTACGACCTGCTGCAGCTCGACGTGCTCGACGCGCGCCTGCCGCCGGGCTCGCACAGCAGCGAAGGCGGCTACACCTACTGGCTCGGCACCGACGGACAGGGCCGCGACCTGTACTCGGCCATCGTCTACGGGCTGCGCATCAGCCTGACGGTGGGCGTGGGCTCGGCGCTGATCGCCGCGGTGGTCGGCACGCTGGTCGGCCTCATTGCCGCCTATGCCGGCGGCAAGGTCGACGCGCTGCTGATGCGGCTGGTCGACCTGCTGCTGTCCTTCCCGACCATCCTGATGGCGCTGATGATCCTGGCCTACGTCGGCAAGGGCGTGGGCAACGTGATGCTCACGCTGGTGCTGCTGGAGTGGGCCTACTACGCGCGCACCGCCCGCGGCCAGGCGCTGGTCGAGGCGCGGCGCGAGTACGTGGACGCGGCGCAGGGGCAGGGCATTCCGCGCTGGCGCATCGTCACCGGCCACATCCTGCCGAACTGCCTGCCGCCGCTGCTGGTCATCGGCGCGCTGCAGATCGCGCGTGCCATCACGCTGGAGGCCACGCTGTCCTTCCTGGGGCTGGGCGTGCCGATCACCGAGCCGTCGCTGGGGCTGCTGATCTCCAACGGCTACCAATACCTGCTGTCCAACGAATACTGGATCAGCTTCTTCCCCGGCGTCGCCTTGCTGGCCGCCATCGTCGCGATCAACCTAGTCGGTGACCAGCTGCGCGACGTGCTCAACCCGAGGCTGCAGAAATGAGCGCCGTTCCCGTGCAAGACCTCGAGGTGCCGACGCTCGAGGTACGCAACCTGCAGACGCGCTTCCACACGCGCGCCGGCGTGCTGCCGGTGGTCGACGGCGTGTCTTTCACACTCGGGCGCGGCAAGGTGCTGGGCCTGGTGGGCGAGTCGGGCTCGGGCAAGTCGGTCACCGGCTTCTCCATCATGGGCCTGGTCGACCCGCCGGGGAAAGTCGAGGGCGGGCAGGTGCTGTTCCAGGGCCGCGAACTCACGCAGCTGCCGGCGACCGAGCGGCGCGAGCTGCGCGGCAACCGCATCGCGATGATCTTCCAGGATCCGATGGCCACGCTCAACCCGGTGCTGCGGGTCGACACGCAGATGATCGAGGCGGTGAAGGCGCACAAGCGCGTCTCCACCGAAGAGGCACGCCGCCATGCGCGCGACACGCTGGGGCTGATGGGCATTCCGAGCCCCGAGGAGCGCCTGCGCGCCTACCCTCACCAGCTCTCGGGCGGCATGCGCCAGCGCGTGGCGATCGCCATCGCGATGCTGCACGGCCCCGACCTGATCATCGCGGACGAGCCGACCACCGCGCTGGACGTGACGATCCAGGCGCAGATCCTTTCCGAAGTGCAGAAGCTGGTGCGCGACACCGGCACCTCGCTCATCTGGATCAGCCACGACCTCTCGGTGGTGGCGAGCCTGGCCGACGAGATCGCCGTGATGTATGCCGGTCGCATCGTCGAGCACGGCACGGTGGCCGACGTGCTCGACCATCCGCAGCATCCGTACACGCGCGGGCTGATCGACAGCCTGCCGAGCGCCAACGAGTGCGGCGCGCGGCTGCGCCAGATCCCGGGCATGACGCCGAGCCTGCTCGACATGCCGGCCGGCTGCGCCTTCGCGCCGCGCTGCCCGCATGCGGATGCGGCCTGCGAAGCGCGCCCCGGGGTTTCGCGCCCGCGGCACGACGCGCCCTGGCACGAGGTGCGCTGCTTTCATCCGCAGCGCGACAAGCCCGTGCGCACGTCGCCGGCCGCGGTGCCCGCCGCGGCGCGCGCCCCCGTGCAGGACAACGACGTGCCGCTGGTCGAACTGCGCCAGGTCGCGCAGCGTTTCGGCGTCGCGCCGCCGCCCGGCGCTGTCGGCCGTGCGTTGCGCAGCGTCGGCATGAGCAAGCCGCCGGTGGTCACGCACGCGGTCGATGTAGTCGACCTGTCCGTGCGGCCCGGCGAGGTGGTCGGCCTGGTCGGTGAATCCGGCTGCGGCAAGTCGACGCTGGGCCGCATCGCCGCGGGCCTGCTGACACCGACGGAGGGTGAAGTGATCGTCGGCGGCAAGCCCGTGGCGCGCCTTTCGGCCGAAGAGCAGCTGGCGGCGCGCCTGCGCATCCAGATGGTGTTCCAGGACCCGTATGCGAGCCTGAACCCGCGCCTGCGCGTCTCGCGCATCGTGGGCGAGGCGGCGCTGCTCCACGGGCTGACCGATGCGGCGGGGCAGGACGACTACGTGAGCGCCCAGCTGCAACGCGCCGGGCTCGACCCCGCGCTGCGCCATCGCTACCCGCACCAGTTCAGCGGCGGCCAGCGCCAGCGCATCGGCATTGCGCGGGCGCTTGCGGTGCAGCCTTCGATGCTGGTGTGCGACGAGGCAGTGGCGGCGCTGGACGTGTCGATCCAGGCGCAGATCCTCAACCTCTTCATGGACCTGCGCGACCAGCTCGGGCTGGCGTACCTCTTCATCAGCCACGACCTGGGCGTGATCGAGCATCTGTGCGACCGCGTGGTCGTGATGTACCTCGGCCGCGTGGTCGAAAGCGCGCCGGTGGCCGAGCTGTTCGCGCGGCCGGCCCATCCGTACACGCAGGCGCTGCTGGCCGAGATTCCGAGCATCGACGCGCGGCGCACCACCTTCAGCGCGATCCGCGGCGAAATCCCGAGCCCGATCGCGCCGCCCTCGGGCTGCCACTTTCATCCGCGGTGTCCCAAGGCGATGCCGCACTGCCGCACCGAGGTGCCGCAGCTGCGCGGCATCGCGATCCGGCATGCCACGGCCTGCCACCTCTACGACACCAACTGACCTCCCGATTCACTGTCTTCGCCAAAGGATCTTCATGAACCGCCTGCTCCCCATCGCCGCCGCCGCACTGCTCGCCGCCGGCGCGCTTGCGTCCGTATCGGCAGCCGCCCAGTCGCTTTCCATCGGCTTCGCCGACCCGATCTCCTCGGTCGACCCCGAGCTCAACAACCATGCGGGCGACCGATCGCTGGCGCTGCATTTCTGGGACTCGATCATCAATTCGCGCGACGGCGGCAAGCTGGAGCCCGCGCTCGCGTCGAGCTGGAAGACGCTGGATGACAAGACCTGGGAATTCAAGCTGCGCACCGACATCAAGTGGCAGGACGGCACGCCCTTCACGGCCGACGACATCGTGTTCTCCTTCCAGCGCGCGCGCAACGTGCCGGGCAGCGTGGCCTCGTATTCGGGCGCGCTGCGCTCGGTGGAGTCCGCCACCGCCAAGGACCCGGCCACGCTGATCGTCAAGACCACCACGCCCAACCCGATGCTGCCGCTGGAGATCGCATCGATCTACATCGTGAGCAAGCACGTCGGCGAGAAGTCGAAGACCGAGGACTACAACGCGGGCCGCGCCGTGGTCGGCACCGGTCCCTACAAGTTCATCTCCTACGTGCCGGGAGACCGCACGGTGTTCGAGCGCAACCCCGGCTACTACGGTCCGAAGCCGCTGTGGGAGAAGGTCAACTACCGCTTCATCAACAACGGCGCGGCGCGCACGGCCGCGCTGCTGGCCGGCGACGTGGACGTGATCGACAAGGTCGCCGTGACCGACGTGGAAAAGCTGCGCAAGGACCCGAAGGTCAGCGTGTACACCTACCCGGGCCTGCGCGTGCTACTGCTGCAGCCGACCTTCAAGGCCGGCCCGAACGAGTTCATCACCGACAACGCGGGCAAGCCGCTCGAGAAGAACCCGCTGCTCGACGTGAAGGTGCGCCAGGCGCTGTCGCTCTCGATCAACCGCAAGGCCATCGTCGACCGCGTGCTGCAGGGCACCGTGACCGAGGCCAACCAGTGGATGCCCAAGGGCAGCTTCGGCTACAACCCCGAAGTCAGGGACATCGCCTACAACCCCGAGCAGGCGAAGAAGCTGCTGGCCGAGGCCGGCTTCCCGCAGGGCTTCCAGATCGCGATCCACGTGCCCGGCGACCGCTACCCGCAGGCGCCCGAGACGGTGCAGGCCGTGGCGCAGTTCTGGAGCCGCATCGGCGTGAAGACCAAGGTCGAGGTGGTGCCGTGGGCCGTGTACTCGAGCCGCGCCAACAAGAACGAATATGCGGTCAGCGTGATCGCCTGGGGCAACGGCACGGGCGAAGCCGGCTACGGCCTGCTGCAGACGCTGACCACGCCCGACGCCAAGCGCGGACGCGGCTCCAACAACTGGGGCCGCTACAGCAACGAGTCGGTCGACAAGGCGCTGGACGCCGCCACCGTCGAGTTCGATGCCAAGCGCCGCGAAGCCATCTTCCGCCACGCCGCCAAGCTGGTGACCGACGACGTGGGCCAGATCCCGCTCTACCACTACCAGAACATCTGGGCCGCGAAGAAGGGCCTGAAGGTGGTGCCGCTGCTGAGCGACCGCACGACGGCGATGCAGGTCACGCCGGTCAAGTGAGGGCGCGCGCATGTTGAGCATCACGCCCGAGGACGCGCTCATCGACGTGTCCCGGCGCATCGCGGTCGATGGCCTGGCGCCGGGCGAGCAGATCGAGATCGCCAGCTGCACGCAGCGCGGGGCCGGCGTGCCGTGGCGCGCGTCGGCGCGCTTCGTGGCCGACGCCGCGGGCACGGTCGACCTGCAGCGCGACGCGCCGATCGCCGGCAGCAGCTACGAAGGCGTGTCGGCGATGGGCCTGGTCTGGTCCCAGGTGCCGGACACGCCAGGTGCGCGCGAGCAGTTCGGCGCCGTGCCGGGCGCGGCGCTGCGCGCCGACATCGGCGTGCGCCGGGGCGGCGATGCGGCCGAGCTGCATGGCAGCTTCGTGCAGCGCCTGGCCGGCGAGGGCGTGACGCGCCGCGATGTGCGCGAAGAGGGCCTGGTCGGCACACTCTACATGCCCGCCGGTCCGGGTCCGCATCCGGCCGTGATGATCCTCAACGGCTCCGGCGGCGGCATCAACGAGCCGCGCGCAGCGCTGTACGCATCGCACGGCTACGCGGCCTTCGCGCTCGCCTACTTCAAGGCGCCGGGCCTCTCGGACTACATCTCGAACACCCGGCTCGAATACTTCGAGCAAGCGCTGGCCTGGCTGCACCGCACGGTGCGCCCGGCGCACGGCTTCGTCGCGCTCAGCGGCCAGTCGCGCGGCGGAGAACTGGTGCTGCTGCTGGGCACGCTGTTTCCCGAATCGGTCTCGGCGGTGATCGGCTATGTGCCCGGCGCCGTGGTGCACTGCGCGCAGAACGCTTGCGATCCCTCGCTCGGACGCGAAGGGCCCGCATGGCTCCTGCGCGGGCAGCCGCTGCCGCATGTGTGGGAAAACAACCGCACCGCGACCTGGGCGCCCTGGGACGAAGGCCCCGAGCCGCGCCGCCATGCCGACGCGCTGCTGACCGCGCTGCAAGACCCCGAGGCGGTCGAGCGCGCGCGCATCCGGGTCGAGCGCATCCGCGGCCCGGTGATGCTGCTGTCCGCGACGGACGACGGCTCCTGGCCGTCCAGCCTCTACAGCCGCATGGTGACCGAGCGCCTCGCGCAGTTCGGGCATCCGCACGCGGTGGCTCATCTCGATTTCGAAGGCGCGGGCCATTCGATCCTGTTCCCCTATGTGCCGACCACGCAGCTCGGCTATGCGCATCCGGTGTCGGGCCGGCGCAGCACCTCGGGCGGCACGCCTGCGAACAACGCGCATGCGGACGAGGCTTCCTGGCAGGGCGTGCTGCGCTTCCTGCAGCAGGCCGTGGCCGCGCACACCACATCTTCCGGAGACACCACCCATGACTGATTCACAGATTTCCCCCGACCTCGTCGACGCTTGCGTGCCGCTCGCCGAGGGCAGCGCCGTGCATGCGGTGCGCCACCAGCGCGACAAGGTGGCCGCCGCCACGCAGGGAAGCTATGAGGCCCTGTTCGATCCGGCACTGTCGGGCCCGCCGCTGGTCGAGCGGCTGCTTGCGGCCCATGCCATCGCGCGCAGCGCGGGCAGCGTCGCGCTGCAGGCGCACTACCGCGCGCGGCTCGATGCGCTGGCGCCGCTGAGCGCGACGCAGCAGGCAGCCGCCGACGGCGCCCCGGTCGAATCGCTCGGCGCGGATGCGCGGCTGCAGGCCGTGCTCGCGTTCACGCGCACGCTGACCGATCGTCCGGTCGAGGGCGATCGCGAGGCCCTGCTCAAGCTGCCGGCCGCCGGCTTGGCGACGCCCGAGGTCGTGGCGCTGGCGCAGCTGATCGCCTTCGTCGCCTACCAGGTGCGCGTGGTCGCCGGCCTGCAGGCGCTGGCCGCGCTCGGCGGCGACAGCGCCGCAGCGGCCGTGGAAGAGAACACGGCCCCCTTCGTCCACCCGGCCAACCTGCCGCCGCCGGGCGAGCCGCTGCGCATCAACGGCTACACCAGCGAGACACTGGGCTGGAAGGCCTGGCTGCCGGTGATCGACCTGACCCAGGCCTCCGCCGAACAGGTGCAGGTGCTGGACGCCAGCCACCCGAAGGCGCGCAGCTCCGACTACTACCTGCTGCTGGTGCACCAGCCGCGCATCCTGCAGGAGCGCGCCACGGTGTTCAACGCCATCATGTACGCGCCCGGCGGCCTGTCGCGCGCGGAGCGCGAACTGGCGAGCGCGGTGGTGTCGCGCATCAACGGCTGCGTGTACTGCGCCTCGGTGCACGCGCAGCGCTTCGAGCAGCTGGCCAAGCGCAACGACGTGATCGCACAGGTCTTCACCGACCCGCAAGGCGCGGGCACCACGCCGCGCGAGCGCGCCATCGTGAACCTGTCGATCGAGCTCACGCGCAGCCCGGCCGGCTTCGGTGCGCAGCAACTGCGCGCCGTGCGCGCCGCCGGCCTCACCGATCTCGAGATCCTGGACACCATCCACGCGGTGGCGATCTTCGCGTGGGCCAACCGGCTGATGCTCAACCTCGGCGAGCCGGTGTTTCCACCGCGCGACTGACACGCGCGCGGCCAGGGCGCATCGCTCATCGGTGGTCTACGCGGCCGATTGCCTTTGCGGCAGCCAACGGCGCAGCGACTGCAGCAGGTCGTCCACATAGGTGAACACCACGGGGACCACCAGAAGGCTCAGCACGGTCGAGGTGATCAGCCCGCCGATGACCACGATCGCCATCGGCTGCCGGAAGCTGGGCTCCGCGCCGAGGCCGAGGGCGTTGGGCAGCATGCCGGCGCCCATGGCGATGGTCGTCATGACGATCGGACGCGCCCGCTTGTGGCAAGCGTCGATCACCGCCTCCAGCCGTGTCATTCCGCGTTGCCGCCTCGCGAGGATCGCGTACTCGACCAGCAGGATCGAGTTCTTGGTCACGATGCCCATGAGCATCAGCACGCCGATGACCACCGGCATCGAGAACGACTGGTTCGTGAGCCACAGCGCGCCGAACGCGCCGCCCAGGGCGAGCGGCAGCGCGCAAAGAATGGTGGCGGGTTGCATGAAGTCGTGAAACAGCAGCACGAGCACCGCATAGATGCAGAAGACCCCGATCGCCATCGCCGTGCCGAAGCTCGTGAACAGCTCGGCCATGCGCTGCAACTCGCCTTGCTCCACGACGCGCACGCCCGCGGGCAGCGACTTGAAGGCCGGCAGGGCCATGGCCTCTTGCTGCACTTCGCCGAGCGCACGCCCGTTGAGCTCCACGCTCAGGGTCACGTTGCGGGAACGGTCCAGGCGGTCGATCTGCGAAGGGCCGCTGCCCATGGACACGTCCGCCACCGAGCCGAGGCTGACCGCGCCGTCATCTCCCTTGACGCGCAGCTGGGCGATCGCATCCATGTCGGCGCGCACCGAGGCATCCATGCGCACGCGAATCGCGATCTGGCGCTCGGGCAGATTCAGCTTGGGCAGCGCCGTCGAGTAGTCGCCGTAGGTCGCCAGCCGCACGGCGTCCGCGAGCGCCTCGGATGTGACGCCCAGGGCGGCGGCGCGCGCGTAGTCCGGGCGCACCTGAACCTCCGGGCGCTGCAACGCCGCGCTCGACGTCACGTTGCCGACATTCCTCAGGGTACGGAGCTGCTGCTCCGCCTGCTTGGCGGCCTTGTCGAGCGTGTCGGCATCGTCGCCAGCGAGCGTGATCTCCAGCGTCGATCCGTTGCTGCTGCCGCTGACGGTCACACGCACGCCGGGAATGGTCTTCAACCGGTCGCGGATCTTCGACTCGACCTGGGACTGCTTGAGCGTGCGGTCCCCGCGGTCCACCAGGTCCACCGTGAGCGTGGAACTGGTGACGTCGGTCGTGGCCGTCGCGCCCATGCCGCTTCCGGTGCTGGCCGTGCCGGCGGCGACGAAGACGGAGCGCACCTCGGGTATCTCGCCGAGCATCTGCTGCGCCTGCCGGCTGACGGCGACGGTCTGCTCCAGCGTGGCGTCGGGGCCGAGCTTGAGTGTCACCGTGCTCTGCGCCTTGTCTTGCGCGGGCATGAAGGCGGTCGGGATCGACAGCGCCAGCCCGATCGAAAGCACCAGGAAGAGCAGCGCGGCCGCGGCGGTGGACTTGCGATGCCGGAGCACGCCGCGCACCCACGCCAGGTAGCGCGTCATCGTGGGGCCGTCCGCCGATGCGTTGTGCAGATGGGCGGCCTTGGGCTTGAGCAGGTAGGCGGCCATCATCGGCGTGAGCAGGCGCGCCACCAGCAGCGATGCGAGCACCGCGACCGAGGCGGTCACGCCGAACTGCCGGAAGAACTTGCCCGGAATGCCGCCCATGAAGGCCGTCGGCAGGAACACCGCCACCAGCGTGAACGTCGTGGCGATCACGGCCAGGCCGATCTCGTCCGCGGCCTCCATCGCCGCCTGGTAGGGCGTCTTGCCCATCAGCAGATGCCGCTCGATGTTCTCGATTTCCACGATCGCATCGTCCACCAGCACGCCGATGACCAGGGAAAGCGAGAGAAGGGTGACCGTGTTCAGCGAATATCCCGCCAGCGCCATGAAAGCGAAGGCCGGTGCGATGGACAACGGAAGCGCGGCCGCCGCGATCCAGGTCGCGCGCATGTCGCGCAGGAACCATCCCACCACCAGAACCGCGAGCACGGCGCCTTCGAGCAGCAGCTCCATGGAGCCCTGGTAGTTCTCCTGGATCGGCGTGACGGTATTGCTGGCCTCGACGACCCTTGCCTCGGGATGCGCGGCGGAAAACTTCTTCAGCGCCTCGCGGATATCGTTGGCGACGCCGACGTCCGAGAATCCCCGGGAACGCGTGACCTGGAACCCGATCACCTTCTTGCCGTCGCGAAACGCCATGGTCGTGCGCTCGGCATTCGCATCGCTGATGCGCGCAATCTGGTCGAGCCGCACATAGCGGCCGTCGCCCAGCGACAGCGTGATGGCCGCGACTTCGGCGGCCGACCCCACCGTGGCAAGGGTGCGGCTCGACTGCTTCTGGCCGCCCACGAAGGTTTCCCCGCCCGAGGCTTCCTTCTGCGTCGCCTTGAGTCTCGTGGACACATCGGAAGGCGTGACGCCCATGCCCGCCATCAACCGCGCATCGAGATCGACGTGGACTTCGCGGCTGACGCCCCCCACTCGCGACACGGAACCGACGCCCTTGACGGCCAGCAGGCTCTTGGTGACCTGGTTGTCGACGAACCAGGACAGGTCTTTCTCATCCATCGTCTTCGATTCGATGGTGTAGGTGAGCAGCGCGCTGCTGGCCGTGGTCAGCTTGGAGACCGTCGGCGACGCCATGCTGGCCGGAAGGTCGGCCTTGGCGCTGTCGACCGCGTTGCGGACTTCATTGAGCGCTTCCTCCGAGTTCTTGTCGATCTCGAAGCTGACGCTGATGCTCACCAGGCCGTCGGTGATGGTCGTGGTGATGTGGTCAAGCCGGCTCAGCGACGCGAGCTTGTCCTCGATCTTGCGCGCAACCTCCGTCTCGAGCTGTGCCGGCGCGGCGCCTTCGAGCGAAGCGGAGACCTGGATGGTCGGCAGGTCGGTGTCGGGAAAATCCTGGATCTGCAGCGTCCTGAAGCCGATCAGCCCCAGCACCGTGAGCAGGATGAAGGTCAGGATCGCGGGGACCGGATTGCGGATGGACCAGGACGAGATATTCATCGCTTGGCCTCCGGTTGCTTCACCGTGACCTGCACACCGTCGGACAGGAATGCGCCGCCGCTGGCAACGACCAGCGCGTCGGCCGGCAGTTTCGACAGCAGCTCGACCCGGTCATCCTGGCGGCGGCCCGTCGTCACGGCCTGCGCGGAGACCTTGCTGCTCCCATCCACGAGATAGACATAGGCGCGACCGTCGCGCATCACGATCGCCGATTGCGGAAGCGTCACGGCCGGCGCATTGCCCAGCCTGACCAGGCCGCTGGCGAACATGCCTGCGCGCGCAGTGCTGCCGCCGTTCAGGCTGACGTACACCGTGGCGCGCCCGGTGGTCGTCGACAAGGTGGGCGCCGCCATGCGCACGGTGCCCTCGACGCGCTCTGCGTTGAGCAGCGTCAGCTCCGCCTTCTGGCCGGGTTTCACCGAGGCGAGCTCGCGGGCATCGAACTCTGGCCGCCACTCGAGCCGGCCCTGCCGCACAAGGCGGAAGAGCTCGGTGCCGGCGCTCACCACATTGCCGACCACGCCGGTTTTCGACGACACCACGCCGTCATCGGCAGCCAGCACGCGCGTCTGCGCGAGCTTGAGCTTCACGCTGTCCAGGTCTGCCTGGGAGGACTGAAGGGTCGCGCGCGCCGAGTCCTCCGTGATGCGGTACTCCTCGATCTGCTGCGCGGACAGCGACCCCGTCGTGCCGACGACCTTCGCCCGCCGCACATTCGCGCTGGCTTGCTCGAGGCTGCTGCGCGACTGCGCGACCACCGCTTCCTGCTTGCGCAGGTCGACCCGCAGGCCTTCGTCCGCCAGACGCGCGAGCACCTGGCCGCGCCGGACGGTGGCACCGACATCCACCATCAACTCGGCGATGCGGTAGCCGCCGGTCTCGGGGCTCACGATGATCTCCTGCCATGCCGTCACGGGGCCGCTGCCTTGCAGGGTCCGGGGCCAGTCCCGGTTGTCGGGCGTCACGACCTCGACCGTCATCGCGCTGGCCGGCGCGCTCGGCGCAAGCGCCCGGGTCGGCGGCCGCAGAAGCAGCATCGCGCCGCCGACAGCCAGGAGAAGGACCACGGCGACGGCGGCGCCGCGGCGAAGCTTGGGTTTCGATGTGATGTTCATGGCGTTCTCGTTTTTTCATCGGCCAGCGCTTCGGGCGACACGGCCGGCGTGCCGGGCTGCCATCCGCCGCCGACGGCCTTGTAGAGGGCGATCCAGTACTGGACGCGGTTCTGCTGCAGCGTGATCTCGGTGATCTCCGCCGACAGCGCCGAGCGCCGGGCCTCCTCCAGCGAGAGAAGGCTGGTGCGCCCCGCGCGCCAGTTGGTCTCGGAAGACAGGAAGTAGCTGCGGTACTCGCGCGCGGCCTTCTCCGCCTGCTCCGCCCGCAGGGCGGCGCCTTCGAGGTTCGTGAGGGCTTCTTCCACGTCCCGCACCACGGTGCGCACACCTTGCCGATAGGCGGCGATTGCCGACGTATAGCTGGCGCGCGCCGTATCGACTGCGGCATCGAGCTTGCCGCCGTCGAACAGCGGTATCGAAAGCGACGGCCCGAACGACCAGAGCGTGGCCGGCGAGGCCAGGCTGCTTGCCGACACGCTGACCGATCCGCTGAGCGACAGGCTCGGATACAGATCCGCCTGCGCCGCGCCGATCTCCGCGCCGGTGGCGACCACCTCGCGCTCGAGCGAGGCCAGGTCGGGGCGCTGCCGCAGCACCTGCGCGGGCACCGCCTGCACCTGCAGGTCGGCCGGCCGCGGCACCGGGTCGTCCCCGCCTGTGATCAGCCGCCGCAGCGACGGCTCGTCGCTGCCGGTGAGATACACCAGCGACTTGACGAGGATGTCGCATTGCGTGCGCTGCTGCACTAGGCTCGACTGCGCGCTTGCAAGGCTCGCGCGTGCCAGGGCGCCGTCAGACGGTGCGGTGAAGCCGGCCTGCACGGCGACCTCCGTCGCCTTCTCGGTGGCGGCCGTCGAGGCCGCCTCGCGCTGGTACGCATCCGCCAGCAACACGCATGCGCGGTACTGCACATAGGTATCGGCCACTTCCGCCGCGAGCGAGACACGCGCATCGTGCCAGTCGGCGGCGCGTGCCTCGACGCGCGCCTCGGACGCTTCCGTGTTGCGGCGGACCTTGCTGAACAGGTCCAGCTCCCACGAGGCATCGAAGCCGGCGCTGCGGGAGATGCCGGTGGCCGTGGACTCGCCCGACTGCAGCTGGTTGCTGCGCGAAGCCGATGCGCTGCCAGTCACGCTGGGCCGGGCCTGCGCGCGCGTGCTGCGCAGGGTGGCGCGTGCCTTCTCTATGCTGGCCCAGGCCCTCGTGAGGGAGGGACTGTCTCGCTCGGCCATCTCGACCAGGCGGGCGACACGTGTGTCGTCGAACTGCTGCCACCATTGCCGCAGGTCGCCGGTGCGCCCGCCGTGCGGCAATTCGGACTGCCATGAAGGCGGTGCCTGCGGTTGTGGCGGACCTTCGGGATGGCCTGTGGCGCAGGCGGCCAGGCCCCAGGCCAGGCAGACGGCCAGCGGGGTGGCGAACAGGGAGCGCAGCGGTGTGGTCATCCGATCTTCTTCCTCCACCGAGGTTAGAAGCGTCCCCTGTTGGCTGCGGTCAACCAGCGTTAAGCTGGGTAAATATCGGCGCCTGCCTGACGAGCCTCTGCCGGATCGGCGCCATACTCCGCCCATGCACAGGGTTCTGCTTGTCGACGACGACGTCGACCTCACATCGATGTTGTCGCTCTACATCTCCCGCGAGGGTTTCGATGTGCGTGTGGTCCATGACGGCGAGGCGGGCGTGAGCGAGGCGTTGCGCGGCAGCTATGCGCTCGTGGTGCTGGACATCATGATGCCGCGCCTGTCCGGCATCGAAGCGCTGCGCCGGATCCGCTCCACGAGCAACGTGCCGGTGCTCATGCTCACGGCGCGCGGCGACAACGTCGACAAGATCGTCGGCCTCAACATGGGCGCGGACGACTACGTTCCCAAGCCATGCACGCCCGGCGAACTGGTGGCGCGCATCCACGCGATCCTGCGGCGCACCGAAAGCCGCAACCGGCCCGAGGGCGCGAACGCCGCGCTGACGCTGACGGCCGGCGCACTCACGCTCTGGCCCGGCACGCGCCAGGCCGCCTGGCAGGGTGCGCCGCTGGAGCTGACGGGCACCGAATTCAACCTGCTGGAAGTACTGGTGCGCCATGCGGGGCAGCTGATCAGCAAGCAGGACATCGCCCTGGCCGCCTTCGACCGGCCGCTCACGCGCTTCGATCGCCGCATCGACGTGCACATCAGCAGCATCCGCCAGAAGATGGGCACGCGCGACGACGGCCGTTCGTGGATACAGAGCGTGCGCGGCCTCGGCTACCAGCTGCTCAAGGACTGAAGGGCCATGGCCCGGCCCACGCGCCTGTTCCGCAAGCTCCTGCTTGTGCTGTCGAGCTGCATGATCTCGAGCATCGGGTTGACGGCGCTCTATCTGTGGCTCATCGGAGCGGTGCCGCCGCCCAGCGATCCGGTGCCCAAGGTGAGCGGGATTCCCGTCGTTCCCGCGATGATCGCCGTGCTGGCCAGCCTGGTCTTCGGCGGCTTCCTGGCCTGGTATCTCTCCCGGCCGCTCCAGCACCTGCGCTGGGGGCTCCAGCGCATGGCGCAAGGGCATCTCGATACGCGCGTCGAACCGCTCATGAAAGGGCGCCGCGACGAGATCACCGATCTGGCGCACGACATCGACGGCATGGCGGCGCAGCTGCAGGCGCTGATCGCCGCGCGCGACCGCCTGCTGCACGACATCTCGCATGAGCTGCGTTCACCGCTGTCGCGCATCCAGGCGGCCATCGGGCTGCTCGAGCAGGATTCCTCGCAGGTGGGTGCCATGGTCGAACGCGTCGAGCGCGAGACCCGGCGCCTGGACGCGCTGATCGACGAAATGCTCACGCTGCACCGGCTGACGGCATCGGTCCCTGTCTCGCGCAGCGCGGTCGATGTGATCGAGCTGCTGCACGACATCGTGGCCGACGCAGACTTCGAGGGGCGCGCGACGAACCGCTCGGTGAGCATCGAGGCGCCCGAGCACTTCGTCGCCCAGGTGGACGGCGAGCTGATCTACCGCGCCTTCGAGAACGTGATTCGCAACGCCGTGAAGTACACGGCGCAGGGAAGCACGGTGGAGGTGCGCGCGAGCCTGCGCACGGAGGGCAGCTTGCTGGAGGTGGTGATCAGCGACCACGGGCCGGGCGTGCCGCCGCACATGCTCGAAGCGATCTTCGTGCCTTTCGTGCGGATCGACCGCCGCGAGGTCGATCGTGGTGTCGGGCTGGGCCTGGCCATCGCGCGCAGCGCGGTGCTGGCCCATGACGGCACGATCGAGGCATCGCTCGCCGACAACGGCGGCCTGCGCATCAGGATCGAACTGCCGCGCTGAAGTGCGCGTGGCGCCTCACACGCATTCGGGAGCCAGGTGGTCCAGCACCTTGACCAGGCGCTCGACGAGTCGAGTCGAGTAGATCTGCGAGGGATGGAGAATGTCCGCCATCTCGCCGCGACGCATCGGCACGCTGCCCCAGTCGGCAAACGGCACTGCGAGATCCCCCGCCAGTCGCCGAACCGTCGCGTCGCCTCGTGCACGCACGTCGGCACCGGCGAGCGTTTGCGACAGGCCCGTCAAGACCACGTCGCGGCCCTCCGCCCTGGTTTGCGTGACCATGGAGCGCAAAGCCGGCTCCAGCGGCAAGTTCTGCATCGCGTCATTGAGCCCATGCTGGATGACCACGATGCGGCTCGAACGTGCTTCACTCGCGAATGCCGCCGACCGTGCGCTGGCTGTTTCCCCGCTCACGGAATGATCGATCACCCGGTATCTGGGACGCATCCGGCGCAGAGCGGCCGCCGGGCTTTCATCGAGCCGCCGGTCGCCCAGGTAACCGCCATGAAGGATGGAGTCGCCATAGAGCTCCACGCTGCAGGCACCTTTGGGCTTCGCGGCACGATCGCCGGAGCGGCTTGCAAGCGACACTCCGGTGCTCTTTACGTGGTCTTCCGAGGGGGCGACGGAGGTTTGCGCGCAGCCGGTGGCCAGCGCCATGCTCAAGATGCGGGCGATCGTTCCGAACCGACCGGCTCGCCGAGGTGGAACGCGGATGAGATCAGGCATTCCCTCAGGCTAGAGGGCAAAGAAGGAGAAAAAATGGAGACTTCGTGCCGGTCAGCAGCTGAAGCGGCAGGGGATGTGCCGCGCCATGCGATGGATGCGCGGAGATTCCAGGCGCGTCGATTCAGGAGGCGTTGTCCGAAGGCTTCGCGGCCACGGGCGTGTTCGTGATCTCGACCCATCCACCGCCCAGCGTCTTGTAGAACGTCACCAGGTTGGTGAAGCGCGACAGGCGCGTGCCGATCAGGTCCTGCTGGGCGGTGTAGAGCGAGCGCTGCGAGTCGAGCACGCTCAGGTAACTGTCCACGCCGCGGCTGAAGCGCGCCTGCGACAGGCGGTAGCTGTCCGCCGTCGCGTTCACCAGCGACTGCTGTGCATCGAGCTGGCGCCCGAGCGTGTTGCGTTGCGCCAGCGCGTCCGACACTTCGCGGAATGCGGTCTGGATCGCCTTCTCGTATTGCGCCACAGAGATGTCGCGGCTCACCGTCGCGATCTTGAGGTTGGCGCGGTTGGTGCCGCCGTCGAAGATCGGCAGCGTGATCTGCGGCGCGAAGCTCCAGCTGCCCGAGCCGCCCTTGAACAGGCCCGATAGCTCGCTGCTCGACGTGCCCGCCGACGCCGTGAGGCTGATGCGCGGATAGAAGGCTGCGCGCGCCGCGCCGATGTAGGCATTGGCCGCCTTGAGGTCGCGCTCGGCCTGCAGGATGTCGGGGCGGCGCTGCAGCAGGTCCGAGGGCAGCCCCGGCGGGATGGAGGCCAGCGGGCTGGCCTCGGCCGCCGCCCCGTCGGGGAGCACGCGCGGCAGGAGTTCGTCGGGCACTTCGGCGCCCACGAGCAGCACCAGTGCATTGCGGTCCTGCGCAACCTGCGAGGTGTAGCGCTCGACATCCACGCGCGCGCTGTCCACGCTGGTCTGTGCCTGGCTCAGCGTGAGGGCCGAAGCCGCACCCAGTTCGAAGCTGCGCTGGTTGAGCCGGTAGGAGTCGCCCTGGCTGCGCAGCGTGTCGCGCGCGAGTGCCAGCCGGTCCTGATCGGCGGCGAGGGTGAGATAGGCGGTCGCCACCTCGGCCACCAGGCTGATCTGCGTGCTGCGGCGCGCTTCGGCCGTGGAGAGGAACTGCTGCAGCGCCTGCGCGCTCAGGCTGCGCACACGACCGAAGAGGTCGATCTCATAGGCGCTGAATCCGAGCGACGCGCTGTACTGGCGCGCTGTGAGCGCCTCGCCGGTGGACGACAGGTCGGCAGGGGTGCGGCTGCCGATGCCGCCGGCGCTGGCATTGACGGTGGGAAAGAGCGCCGCGTCCTGCACGCGGTACTGCGCACGCGCCTTCTCGATGTTCAGCACCGCCACGCGCAGGTCGCGGTTGTTGGCGAGGCTCATCTCGATCACGCGCTGCAGCGATGGATCGGTGAAGACGTCGCGCCAGCCGAGATCCGACACTGGCGTGGATGCCGGGTCGGCGGGACCCGTGTCGCCGGCGAACTTGCCGGCCACGGGGGCGGCGGGCTGCTGGTAGGCCGGCATCAGGCTGCAGCCGGCCATCAGGACTGCGAGCGCGAGGGGCGCAAGACGGAATGGTTTCATGGCGGATGCCTCAGGATGCGGCCGCGGCCGGTTGTACGTGGGGGGCGGTGGGGGCAGCGGGAGTGGCCGAAGCGCCCTTGAAGAGACCGCGCACCAGCACGAAGAAAAGCGGCACGAAGAAGATCGCGAGCAGCGTGCCGGACAGCATGCCGCCGATCACCGCCGTGCCCAGCGCGTGCTGTGCGCCGGCCCCGGCGCCGCTGCCCAGCACCAGCGGCAGCACGCCGAGAATGAAGGCCAGCGAAGTCATCAGGATGGGCCGCAGGCGCAGGCGTGCCGCCTCCAGCGCCGACTCCACCAGTCCCTTGCCCTGCGCATGCAGGTCTTTCGCGAACTCGACGATCAGGATGGCGTTCTTCGAAGCGAGCCCGATCGTGGTGAGCAGGCCCACCTGGAAGTACACGTCGTTCATCTTCCAGGTCAGGATCGCTCCGACCAGTGCGCCCAGCACACCGAGCGGCACCACCAGGATCACCGAGAACGGGATGGACCAGCTCTCGTAGAGCGCGGCAAGGCAGAGGAACACGATCAGGATCGACAGCCCGTACAGCAGGCCGGTCTGGCCGCTCGATGCCTTCTCCTGGCGCGACAGACCGGTCCATTCGTAGCCGATGCCCGCCGGCAGCTGCGCGACCGCCGCTTCCACGATGGCGAGCGCCTCGCCGCTCGATGCGCTCCCCGGCATCGCCATGCCCAAAATTTCGACCGAGGGCACCCCGTTGTAGCGCTCCAGGCGCGGCGAACCCGAGCTCCAGCCGGCCTTGGCGAAGGAAGTGAAGGGCACCATCGTTCCGGCGCTGTTGCGCACGTACCAGCGGTCGATGTCCTCAGGGAGCATGCGATAGCGGGCATCGGCCTGCAGCATCACCTTCTTCACGCGTCCCTTGTCGATGAAGTCGTTGACGTAGCTGCTGCCCCAGGCGGCCGAGAAGGTGTCGTTGATGTCCGACATCGAAAGGCCCTGGGCCTGCGCCTTGTGCGGATCGATTTCGAGCCTGAATTCGGGTGTGTCCTCCAGGCCGTTGGGGCGCACGGCCACCAGGCGCTTGTCCTTGGACAGCGTGCCGAGCAGCTGGTTGCGCGCCTGCATCAGGGCCGCGTGCCCAAGGTTGGCGCGGTCCTGCAGCATCAGGTCGAAGCCGGTCGCGTTGCCGAGCTCGGCCACGGCCGGCGGCGCGAAGGCAAACACCTTGGCGTCGCGGATCGTGTTGAAGAAGGCACCGGCCTTGGCCGCCACGCCGGTCACGCTCAGGGCCTCGCCCTTGCGCTCGTCCCAGGGCTTGAGCTTGATGAATGCGAAGCCGGTGTTCTGGCCGCTGCCCGCAAAGCTGAAGCCGGCCACGGTGAAGATGCCCGAGACGACATCTTTCTGGTCGACCAGGAAGTGATGCTCCACCTGGCGGATCACTTCTTCCGTGCGCGCGTTGGTCGCGCCCGGCGGCAATTGCACCAGCGCGAACATCGTGCCCTGGTCCTCGTCGGGCAGGAAGCCCACCGGCAGCTTCATGAAGCCGACCACCACCACCGCCAGCAGCACCGCGTACACCGCCATGTAGCGCCAGCCCTTGGCCACCATGTGCCGCACGATGCCCTGGTAGCGCCCGTTGCCGCGGTCGAAGCTGCGGTTGAACCAGCCGAAGAATCCGGTGGTCGCCATCGCGTGGCCCTTGTGCACCGGCTTGAGCAGCGTTGCGCACAAGGCCGGCGTGAGCACCATCGCCACCAGCACCGACAGCGTCATCGCCGAGACGATGGTGATCGAGAACTGCCGGTAGATCACGCCCGTGGAGCCGCCGAAGAAGGCCATCGGCACGAACACCGCCGCCAGCACCAGGGCCACGCCCACCAGCGCGCCGGTGATCTGACCCATGGACTTGCGCGTGGCCTCCTTGGGCGACAGGCCCTCTTCGGTCATCACGCGCTCGACGTTCTCGACCACCACGATCGCATCGTCCACCAGCAGGCCGATGGCCAGCACCATCGCGAACATCGTCAGCGTGTTGATGGTGAAGCCGAAGGCCGCGAGCACGCCGAAGGTGCCCAGCAGCACCACCGGAACCGCGATGGTCGGGATCAGCGTGGCGCGGAAGTTCTGCAGGAACAGGTACATCACCAGGAACACCAGCACCACGGCCTCGACCAGCGTCTTGATGACCTCCTCGATGGAGATCCGCACGAAGGGCGTGGTGTCGTAGGGCTTCTGCACCTTCATGCCCTGCGGAAAGAACTTCTCGAGCTCCGCCACCCGCGCGTCGATGGCCTTGACCGTATCGAGTGCATTGGCGCCCGCGGCCAGCTTGATGGCCAGGCCGGCGGCCGGCTTGCCGTTGTAGCGCCCGACCGTGTTGTACGACTCGCTGCCGAGCTCGATGCGGGCGACGTCGCGCAGGCGCACCTGGGCGCCGTTGGTCTGCGTGCGCAGCAGTATGTCCTCGAACTCCTGCGCGGTCTTCAGGCGCGTCTGCGAGGTGATAGTCGCGTTGATCTGCTGGTTGGCGGCTGCCGGCATGCCGCCGAGCTGGCCGGCCGACACCTGCGCGTTCTGCGCCTGGATCGCGGTCTTCACGTCCAGCGGCGTGAGGCTGAAGTTGGCGAGCTTGTTCGGGTCGAGCCAGATGCGCATGGCGTACTGCGAGCCGAAGAGCGTGGTGTCGCCGACACCCTCCACGCGGCTGAGTGCTTCCTGCACGTTCGCGGCCACGTAGTCCGACAGGTCGGAGCCGTTCATGCTGCCGTCTTCGGAGGTGAAGGCCAGCACGTTCAGGAAGTTGGTGGCCGACTTGGTGACGGTCACGCCCTGCTGTTGCACCTCCTGCGGCAGCAGCGGCGTGGCCAGCGAGAGCTTGTTCTGCACCTGCACCTGCGCGGTGTCGGGGTCGGTGCCGTTCTCGAAGGTGAGGGTGATGGTGACCGAGCCGGACGATTCGCTGGTCGACGCCATGTAGCTGAGCCGGTCCAGCCCCTTCATCTTCTGTTCGATGACCTGGGTGACGGTGTCCTCCAGCGTCTTGGCGGAAGCGCCGGGGTAGTTGGCGGTGATGGCGACGGCGGGCGGCGCGATGCTGGGGTACTGCGCGATCGGCAGTGTGGCGATTGCCATTGCGCCGCCCAGCATCACGATGATGGCGAGCACCCACGCGAAGATGGGCCGGTCGATGAAAAAACGTGCCATGACGGTCTTTCGCGATCAGTTGGCCGCGCCGGCAGGCTCGGACGGAGCTGCCTTGGCGGTCTCGGTGCCTGGCACGGACTTGGGGTTCCATTGCACCGTCTTCACCTCGACGCCCGGCGCCGCGCGCTGCTGGCCGTCCACCACCAGCTGGTCGCCGGCCTTCAGGCCGCTGCGCACCAGCCACTGGTCGCCGATGGCGCGCTCGGTCTCGAGTGCGCGCCGCTGCAGCTTGTGCTGGGCGTCCACCACATAGGCCACGGGCTTGCCGGCACCGTCGCGCGACACCGCCTGCTGCGGCACCATGAGCGCCTGATCCTTCACGCCTTCCTGCAGCACCGCGCGCACGTACATGCCGGGCAGCAGATCCGCGTCGGGGTTGGGGAACACCGCGCGCAGCGTGATCGCGCCTGTGTTCTGGTCCACGGTGACGTCGGAGAACTCGAGCTTGCCCTCGAGCGGGTAGGTGCTGCCGTCTTCCAGCAGCAGCCGCACTTTCGCGGCATTGGCGCCGCTCTTCTGCAGGTCGCCGCGCGCCATCGCCTGCTTGAGCTGAAGCATCGCGGCGCTGGGCTGGGTCACGTCGACGTAGATCGGGTCGAGCTGCTGGATGGTGGCCAGCGCGGTCGATTGGCTGGCCGTGACCAATGCGCCCGGCGTGACCGACGACTTGCCGATGCGCCCCGAGATCGGCGCGTCGATGCGTGCGTAGGCGAGGTTGATGCGGCTCGTTTCGACATTGGCCTTGGCCGAGGCGACGTCGGCCTCGCCTTGCTGCAGCGAAGCGGCGGCGTCGTCGTAGTCCTGCTGGCTCACGGCCTTGATGGCCACCAGCTCCTTGTAGCGCTCGGCCTTGAGCCGCGTGGTCACCAGGCTGGCCTGCGCCTTGGCGAGCGCGGCGAGATTGCTGTCGTAGGTCGCCTTGTAGGTGGCGGGATCGATCTGGTAGAGCGCCTCGCCGGCCTTCACGTCGCTGCCCTCGCGGAACTGGCGGGTCTTGACGATGCCGCCGACCTGCGGGCGCACGTCGGCGATGAGAAAGGGCACGGTGCGCCCTGGCAGCTCGGTCGTGATGGCCACGCGCTGCGGCTGCACCGTGACCACGCCGACTTCAGGGGTGTCGGCCGCCGGAGGCGGGCCGCCCGGCGGCTTGCCGCAGGCCACGAGCATGCAGGTGGACATGACGGCCGTGAGGAATGTCAGGCCGTAGGTCAGAGGGGGGCGCATCGCGATTCTCCTGGGAAAAACGACGGGACGTTGCTTTGTCTCGCCGACTCATAAATAGACAGTGCTGTACTGAAATGTATTTTGACTTCAGGAGGGTGTCAATTAAAATAGTCAGACGTGTACAAAAATAAGGAGGCACACGGTATGCGGGTCAAGACAGAAGCCAAGCGCGACGCCATCGTCCAGGTGGCATCGGAAGTTTTCAGGGAGCTGGGGTTCGAGGGCGCCTCGATGGTGGAGATCGCTGCCCGCGTGGGGGGCTCCAGAGCGACCCTGTACGGCTACTTCAGCTCGAAGGAAGAACTGTTCGTTGCGGTGATCCACGCCTCCGCAAGCAAGCACTTCGATCCGATCTTCACGGCGCTGGCGCAGGAGGGCGAGGACGACCTCGCCCAGGTGCTGCAGCGGTTCGGCGAGAAGATCCTGGCCGTGGTGTGCTCGCAAGAGGTCATCCAGGCGCAGAGGGCGGTGATCGCCGAATCCGGCCGCAGCGACATAGGCCGGCTCTTCTATGAAGGCGGGCCCAGGAAGGGCGTGACCGCAATGGCGGACTTCCTGGGCCAGCAGATGCAAAAGGGCCGGCTGCGAACGGCCGACCCTGTCGTGGCGGCACACCACCTGATGAGCCTTCTGGATTCGGAGACCGTCAAGCCGAGCCTGATCGGCATCCAGGGACCGCTGACACGCAAGGAGCTTCGCGAGGCGACGCGGCGCGCCGTGCAGGTGTTTCTTGGCGGATACGCCGCGGAGGGCCGGCCTGCCGAGTGAGGACGGCAGGCAGGCACGCCTCCTGGCAAGCGCTTGTTTCAATTCAACTGCCAATTGATGGCAGGAAGCGACCCTGACCGGCGCCTGACCCGACGGCCGTCCGGATCGAGGGGCTGTCGCAGCTTCATCACAGCCGTGCGATATGGGCCTGCCGTTCACGGCAATGACTTCTTGCCCCCCTAGATTGCGCGTGGCCGCAGAGGGCCGACATGCCGAGCCCCGCGCCTTCATTTCCTCCATCCACTTCCTCATGCCGCATCTCTTTCCCTACGCCCGCCCCTTCGCCATCACCCTCGTCGCGGCCCTGTGCCTCTCGGCCTGCGGCGGCGGCAGCAACGACGGTGTCTCGTTTCCCATCTCGGGCACGCCGGCCACCACGAATCCGACCGCCGTCGTGGTGGCCGGGCCTCCGAAGGACCTGGGCTTCACGGACACCGCGCCCGTGCCCGACACGGCCGCGATTCCGCCCTTCGTCGACAACGTCGCGACCAACCAGCGTGGCGATGCGCGCTACGCGACCAAGGAAACCAATGCCGGCGTGCGCGTGGTGGCCGGCTTCCTCGACTTCTGGCAGCCCAGCACGCTGCTGGTCGACGCGGGCGTGTCGGCGCCGGCGCAGGGAAGCTTTCCGGCGGTCGTTCAGTCGACGTGGAGCGGCATTCCGGGCGACGCCTCCGACGGCAAGATCCTCAACAGCGGGGTGCTGAACAGCAACATCCAGTACGTCGTCGACGCCACCAACGCACGCACCAGCGCGCAGGAGCTGGCCGCCTACCTGGACGACCGCCGCGGCAAGGGCTACAGCATCAGCGACGGCATGGGCCCGCTCACCAGCGCCTGGCGCGCGGCCACGCAGCAGGTCACCACCATCACCGGCATCGCACCGGACGCCACCACGGTGCTCTACAACGACGGCGGCAACGACGTGGGCGTGGGCGGTGCCGCGAACCCGGCCTTCGGCACGGTGGTCGACCTGCTCAAGAACATCGGCGAGAACGGTTCCACCGAGCCCGCCAAGCGCTTCTACAAGTACGCACGTCCCTGGCGCTGGAGCAGCAGCGTGAAGGTGGTGCCCGCGCTGGAACCCGCCAAGAGCGGCACGCCCGCCACCGACGGCGGCTTCGTGAGCGGCCACACGGCCGAGGCGGTGCGCGATGCCATCGCCTCCGCCTACGTCGTGCCGCAGCGCTTCCAGGAAATGGTGGCGCGCGGCCTCGAACTCGGCGAGAACCGCATCCTGGCCGGCATGCATTCGCCGCTGGACGTGGTCGGCGGACGACTGCACGGCCAGGCCGTGGCGGCCGCGAGCCTGGCCACCGGCGCCAACGCCGCGCGCAAGAGCGCGACCTATGCCCAGGCGCAGAGCGTGCTGATGACCGCGGTGGGCGCCAGCGATGCCGCCGCCTTCAACAGCTTCGCCCATTCGCAGGGCGCCGCGGCCGACCGCTTTGCCGACCATGCCGCGAGCAAGGCCGACTACCTGCGCCGCCTGACCTTCGGCTTCAAGCCGGTGGCAGATACGACCAAGCCCGCAGTGGTGCCCAAGGGCGCCGAAGTGCTGCTCGAAACGCGCCTGCCGTACCTCGATGCCACGCAGCGCCGCGTGGTGCTCAAGACCACGGCCGTGGCCTCCGGCTACCCGGTGATGGACGACCCCGAAGGCTGGGGCCGCCTCAACCTGTTCGACGCGGCCGACGGCTACGGCGTCTTCAACGGCGACGTGGTCGTGACCATGGACGCCAGCCGCGGCGGCTTCAATGCGCTGGACAGCTGGCGCAACAACATCTCCGGCGCCGGCAAGCTCACCAAGAAGGGCAGCGGCGCGCTCGCGCTCGGTGGCAGCAACAGCTACACGGGCGGCACGCAGCTGATGGAAGGCTCGCTGCAGGCAGACGCGGCTGCGGCTTTCGGCAAGGGCAACGTCTACGTCGGTGGCGGCACGCTCGTCTGCAACGCCGCTTCGACGGTCACGATGGCGGGCGCCTACACGCAGCTGGCGGGCACGACGCTGCAGCTGAACCTGGGCGGCAACGGCGCGGGCCGCCTGAGCGTGGCGGGTGTGGCCGCCCTCGACGGAACGCTGAACCTGAGCTTCAAGCCAGGCTTTGCGCCCAGCGCGGGCGACACGCTCACCGTCATCAGCAGCGGTACCCTGACCGGCCGCTTCTCGGCCATCAACGCACCGGGCTTCAAGGTCACGCCGACCTACACGGGCACGCAGCTCGTCGTGCGCTTCGACGCATGACCTCCCGTTGATCTAGTCGACAGACTGCCTCTTCTTCAAGCGGGAAGGGTGCAGCTCGACGCCCGGGGTGTCGAGGGAATGCGTCAGCACATTCCCATGCGTGGAGTCGGTCACGAACAGCGTGGACCGGTTCGGACCGCCGAAGGCGATGTTGGTGGTCGAGGCACCGGCAGGACCGCGCAGCACCATGACGGGTTCCGCGCGCGTGTTGAGCACCCAGACGTAGCCCAGCCCGGGGTTCGCAACCAGCACTCGGCCCTGCGTGTCGACCGCGAGCCCGTCGGGGCCGCTGGGCCCGTACGAAGTGAAGAACTGGCTCACCTTGGCCACGCTCCCGTCGGCCAGCAGCGGCACGCGCCAGACGCAGTTGCCCCGCGTCACCGCCAGGTAGAGCACCTTGCCGTCCGGCGAAAGGGCCACGCCGTTGGGGCTGGGCACATTCGACAGGAGCAGGTCGAGCTGGCCGTTCGGGCGCAGCCGGTAGAGCCGGCCCGATGGATCGTGCAGCCCGCTTTG
Organism: Variovorax sp. PMC12; assembly: GCF_003019815.1. Lineage (NCBI taxonomy): Bacteria > Pseudomonadati > Pseudomonadota > Betaproteobacteria > Burkholderiales > Comamonadaceae > Variovorax > Variovorax sp. PMC12. The sequence continues at coordinate 958,383 of NZ_CP027774.1, read as the reverse complement.
CCCCTGGTCCGTGAAGTAGATGTTGCCCTGGGCGTCGAGCACGAGGTCGTTCACGCCCTTGAAGCTCTCGGTGTTGCGCCGCTGCAGGTGCGGCGTGATCTGCCCGGTCTGCACGTCCACGCGCATCAGGCCGTTCTTGTAGTCGGTGACGAGCAGGGTGTGGGCGTCGATGAACTTCATGCCGTTGGGTTCGCCGTCGTACTCGGCCACCTGCGTCCATGCGCCGGCCGGGTCGATCCGGAAGATCCGGCCGAAGGGAATGTCGCAGACGTAGAGGTTGCCGGCGTCGTCGAACACCGGCCCTTCAAGGAACGAGTCGGTCGGCTGCCCGCCGCGGTTGGCGTCGGCCCAGACACTGCGCTGCGGCCGGCGCAGCGACGCGGGCATGGTCGTGAAGGTCTGCAGTTCCAGCACCTGGGGCGCTTGCAGAAAGTACATATCGGTCTCCTGGGAAGGCGGTGCTGCGGCTCAAGCGGCCGCAAAGCCGTAGAGCTTCGCCGGGTTGTCCACCAGGATGCGGTCGCGCACCGCGGTACTGTCGCACCAGGCCGCGAGAACGTCGGCCAGGTCGGCATCGTTGACGGTGTCCGGCGCCTCGGTGGTGTGGGGCCAGTCGCTGCCCCACACCAGGCGCTCCGGCGCGGCGGTGACCAGCGCGCGGCCGAGCTCGAATGCGTCGCCGTAGGCGGGCGCCCCGTCGCGCGATCGCATGTACACGCCCGACAGCTTCATCCATGTGTTGCCGCCGTCCAGCAGCCGGCGCGCGACCGCATAGGCCTCGCCCTTGACGCCTTCCGCCGGATCGATGCGGGCCATGTGGTCGATGACCAGCGGCACCGGGAGTGCGGCGAGCACCGGGGCCAGCGCCACCAGCTGCTCCGGCTGAACGAAGACCTGGACGTGCCAGCCCAGGCGGGCCACCTTGCGGGCCAGCGTGGTCAGCATCTCCGGCGTGGTCGTTCCCCAGGACTGCGGAGTGACGAAGTTCACGCGCAGGCCGCACACGCGCTGCGCCGCGAGCGCATCGAGCTCGCTGTCGGCCACCTGATGGCCGACGACGGCCACGCCGCGTGCACGCTCGCCCAGTTGCGCGAGTGCGTCGAGCGTGCAGGCGTTGTCCGTGCCGTACGTCGAGGGATTGACCACCACCGTGCGCGAGGTCCCCAGCCGCTGCTGCAACCGGCGATAGGCCGCCACATCGGCGTGCGGCGGCTGGCGCGTCCAGTGCGGCGACGGCGCGAACCGCGGATCGAAGATGTGCATGTGGCTGTCGCAGGCATCCGGCGGCAAGTCATGCGCGGGCCGGTCGATGCCGACGGAATGAGGAACCGGTCGAGAGTCCGGCACGTTGTTCATGGCGTTTTCAGTCGAGCTTGATGTTGCCCTTGCGGATCACGTCCGCCCATTTCGCATCTTCCTTCTTCAGGAAGTCGGCGAACTCGGCCGGCGTCGAGCCCACCGGTTGCACGCCGACGTCCACGAAGCGGCGCTTCACATCGTCTTCCTTCAGCACTTCGACGACCGTCTTGTGGAGCTTGTCTGCAATGGAGGCGGGCGTGCCGGCGGGCAGCAGCAGGCCGTTCCATTCATACGCCTCGTAGCCGGGGACCACCGTCTCGCCCAGGGTCGGCACCTCCGGCAGGCGCGCCGAGCGCTGCGGCGACGACACCGCCAGCGCGCGCAGCTTGCCCGACGACACCAGCGGGTACGAGGCGGCGATGGTGCTGAACATGAAGTCGACCTGGCCGCCCATCACGTCGACGATGGCGGGGCCGCCGCTCTTGTAGCCGACGTGGACCATGTCCAGGCCCAGCCGCTGGCGCAGCAGCTCCGCCGCCAGCCGCTGCACGGTGCCGCTGCCGCCCGATGCGTAGTTCATCTTGCCCGGCTCGGCCTTGGCCTTGTCCACGAGATCCTTGATGCTCTTGAGCGGCGACTCCGCGCGCACGATCACGATGTTCGGCGCCAGTGCCACGAGCGCCAGGGGCTGCAGCGCATTGCTCGCATACGGCATGCGGGGGAACAGGTGCGGGTTGATCGAGTACGGCGTGGCGTCGTACAGCACGGTGTAGCCGTCGGGCGTGGCCTTGGCGGCAAAGGCCGCGCCGATGGTGCCGCTGGCGCCGGGCCGGTTGTCGACGATCACGCTGGTGCCGAGCTTCTGGCCGACGCGCACCGCGAGCACACGGGCCAGCGCATCGGCCGAGCCGCCGGGCGCATACGGCACGACGAGGGTGATGGGGCGCTCGGGATAGGCGGCGTGGGCGAGCGCGGCGGCGCACAGGCACAGGGCGAACACGCCCCGGACGAGAAATTTCATGTTGTCTCCGATGTGTGGTGGCGGCTGCGGGCAGGGCGCAGCGTTTTCATTCGGTCTTGAGGTCGAGCGAGCGGGCCAGTTCGCCGTACAGCTTGACCTCGCGCGCCAGTTGCGCGCCGAAGGCATCGCCGCAGGTGTTCTGCGCCTCCATGCCGAGCGAGCGCAATTTCTCCCGCGTGGCCGGCGACTGTGCGAATTCGGTGGCGACACGGCGCAGGACGGCCAGCACCTCCGGCGGCGTCTTCGCGGGCGCCAGCAGGCCGTACCAGGCGTCGGCCGCGTAGCCCTTGACGCCCACTTCCTCGAAGGTCGGCACGTTCGGCAGCAGCGCCGAGCGCTTGGGCGACGCCACGGCCAGGGCCGTCAGCTTGCCGGACTGCACCTGCGTGAGCACCGAACCCAGCGTGGCGAAGGAGCTGTCGACCTGCCCGCCCATGAGGTCGGTGGTCGCCTGCGCCGCACCCTTGTACGGTATGTGGTTCATCGACGTGCCCGTGAGCTGCGTGAAGTGCGCGCTCGCGAAATGCCCGGAGCTGCCGGAGCCCGGCGTGGCATACGTGCGCTTGCCGGGTTCCGCCTTCACCGCCTGCAGGAACGCCCCGAAGGAGGTGACCGGCATCGACGGGCCGACGACCAGCACCGTGGGGCTCACGGCGAGCGAACACACCGGCGCGAACGAGCGCACCGCATCGAACTTGACCCGCTGGCTGTAGAGCGCGGGAATCATCGTGTGGTTGGTCGCACCCAGCAGCAGCGTGTAGCCGTCCGCCGGCGCCGCCGCGACGGCCTCGGCCGCCAGGATCGTGTTCGCGCCGGGCTTGTTGTCCACGATGAACGGCTGGCCCAGCGCACGCGATGCGTGGTCGGCGAAGGCACGCGCCACCACATCGGTCGGGCCGCCCGCGGAAAAGCCCACGAGCACACGCACCGGCTTGGCGGGCCATGCCTGTGCGTGCACCTGTGCAGCCAGCACCGTCAGCAGCCCCAAGGCAGCCGCAACGCCGCGGATGCTTCTGTTCCTCTTCATTTCTGTCTCCTTTTTTTCGAGCGGCGGCGGCCATGCTTCAGGCGGTCGCCGCCTGGCGCGAAAGCACCTGCAGCAGGTTCCTTGCCGCACCGACGCCCATGTTCACGTAAGCATCGCTGGTCACGCCGCCGATGTGGGGGCTGAGCACGATGTTTTTTTCGCCCTGGAACGGATGGCCGGGCGTCATCGGCTCGACCGCGAAGCTGTCCAGCCCGGCCATGGCGACCTGGCCCGAACGCACGGCCGCCAGCAACGCGTCTTCGTCGATCAGCCCGCCACGGGCCGTGTTGACGATGATCACGCCGCGCTTGCATTGCGCCAGTGTGCGGGCATTGAGCAGCCCGCGGTTGTCGTCGGTCAGCGGGCAGTGCAGCGACACGGCGTCGGACTCGGCCCAGAGGGTCGCCAGGTCCGCGGGTTGCACGTAAGCCGGAAGGTTCTTGGCGTAGGGGTCGTAGCCCAGCACCCGCATGCCCAGCGCGTCGGCCATGCGCGCGAAGCGAAGGCCGATGGCGCCCAGGCCGATGAGGCCGATGGTACGCCCGCCGAGCTCCAGGCTCTTGTGCGTCGCCTTGTCCCAGTGGCCGGCATGCATGCGCGCGTCGAGCGCCACCACTGATTTGGCGCAGGCCAGCAGCAGGGCGAGCGCCTGCTCGGCCACCGCGGCCGCATTGGCGCCCACGGCCGCCACCACCTCGATGCCGCGCTGCTGCGCCGCGGTCTTGTCGATCGTGTCGGTTCCGCTGCCGTGCTTGGAGATCACCTTCAGCGAAGGTGCCGCGTCCATCACGGCCGCGCCCACCTTGCCGTAGCGCACGATGATGGCCACGGGATCATGCGCGCGGCAAAGGGCGACCAGGTCGTCCTCGGTCGGCGTCTTGCCGGCGTAGACGATCTCATGGCCTTCGAGCAGCGCGAGTGCCTGCTGCGCCAGGTCGGCACCGGTCACGAGGATGGAGCTTGCGTTGGTCGCGGTCACAGCGTCTCGCCTTCCTTCAGCACGCCGGCCGCGCGCAGAGCGGAGTCCAGCCACTTGGCCGCGGTGTCGCCTTCCTTGATGGCGGCGATGCGCGCGGCCTCGTCGCGGACCTTCTTGGCAGCCAGCGGCAGCAGCGATTCGATCTTCTCGCGCTCGACCACCACCACGCCGTCGCCGTCGCCGATCACGAAGTCGCCGGGACGCACCGTCACGCCGCCGATGGACACCGGGTGCCCGATGCGCCCGCCGATGTTCTTCGTCGGACCGTTCGGATTGGTGCCCACGCTGAAGACGGGGAAGTCCATCTCGTCGATCTCGAGGCTGTCGCGGCAGGCCCCGTCCATCACCACGCCGGCAATGCCGAGCTTCTTGCAGGCCGTCATCATGATCGTGCCCATCAGCGCCGAGGTCAGGTCGCCCTTGCCGTCGATCACGAGCACGTCGCCGGGCTTTGCCATGGCGATGGCTGCATGGATCATGAGGTTGTCGCCGGGGCGCACTTCCACCGTGAGGGCGGTGCCGGCCAACTTCATGCGTGGGCGCAGGGCCTTGATGCGCCCGTCGAGCGCGCCGCGGCGGCCGGCCACGTCGGCGAGGATGGCCGGCTGGAACTCTGCGGCCTGCGCCACGATGTTCGCGGGCACGCGCTCGAAGTTGCGAATGATGTCGGGAAGGGTCGAGGACATGGGAGTGCTTTCAGGGAAAGGAAGAGGAAATGGAATGAAGTTCAGTCGGGCTTGACGCCGGCGTCCTTGATGACCTTGGCCCACTTGGACAGGTCGGCTTTCTGGGTGTCGGCGAGCTGCTGCGGCGTGCTGCCCACCAGCGTGACGCCGAGCTTGTCGGCCATCGCGACGATCTCGGGGTCCTTCAGCTGGCGAACGATTTCGTCGTGCAGGCGCTGGACCACCGGCGCGGGTGTGCCGGCCGGCGCGTAGACGGCCTGCCACTGCTCCACCACGAAGTCCTTGAAGCCGGCCTGCCCCATGGTCGGTACATCGGGCAGGGCCTTCAGGCGTGCCGCCGAAGTGACGGCCAGCGCCTTGAGGTGGCCGCTCTGGATGTGCGGCAGCGCGGCGGCCACCGGCGCGAACATGAAGGTGGCATGGCCTGCCAGGACGTCCTGGATGGCCGGCGTGTCGCCCTTGTACGGAACGTGCGTCAGCTTCGCGCCCGTCTGCAGCCGCAGCAGTTCGCCCTGCATCTGCAGCACCGTGCCGTTGCCGCCGGAGGCGAAGGAGATCTCGTCGGGGCGCGCCTTCGCCTGCGCGACAAGGTCCGCGACCGTCCGGAACGGCTGGTTCGCACCGACGACGAGCACATGCGGGATGGTGCCGATGAGCGACACCGGCGCGAAGGCCTTGACCGGGTCGTACTGCATCTTCGGCAGCAGGTTGGGCACGATCGCCTGCGGGCCGATCGATGTGCCCAGCAGCGTGTAGCCATCGGGTGCCGCACGCGCGACGAAGGCGGAGCCGATCGTGCCGGTGGCGCCTGCCTTGTTGTCCACGATCACCGTGGCGCCCAGGGACGTACCCAGGCGCAGCGCGATGGCACGCCCGAGGATGTCGGTGGTGCCGCCCGGCGGGTACGGCACCACCCAGGTGATGGGCTTGCCGGTGGGCCACTGGCCTTGAGCGAGAACGGGCAACGACACGGCGGCGAGCGCGGCCAGGCCCAGCGCGCCGAATCGGCGCCGATGAATGCGGATCATGGAGTCTCCAGAGTTGTGGTGGGGCGGTCGAAGCCGTAGAGCGCGACCGGGTTGTCGACGAGCACGCGGTGCAGCGCCCGGCGTGTGCCGGTCCAGCCGGCGAGCAGCGCCATCAGCTGTGCGTCGTCCGGCATGGCCTGGTGGCCGGCGCTGGCGGATGCGTGCGGCCAGTCGCTGCCCCAGAGCACGCGATCCGGCGCGGCTTCCAGGAAGCCGCGTGCCAGTGCGGCCACGTCTTCGTACCCCGGCGCGCCCCGCTCGCTGACGATGTAGGCGCCGGACAGCTTGACCCAGGCGCGGCGCTCCTCGAGCAAGCGAAGGATCAGCGCATGCGACGGGTGCACGCCTGCCATGGCGGGCGCGAGCCGGCCGAAATGGTCGAACACGACCGGCACCGGCAGATCGCCCAGCACGCTTGCGAGGTCACTCCACGCGTGCGCGGGTGCAAGCAGCTGCAGGTGCCAGCCCAGTGGCGCGACACGGCGCGCGAGCGGTTCGATCTGCGAGGCCGAATTCACGACACCCAGCGACAGATTCAGGCGGATGCCCCGCACCCCGCGGGCGTGCAGCGCCTCCAGTTCGGAATCGCTGACCCGTTCGTCGACCACGGCCACGCCGCGCGCCTGCGTTCCAAAGGCGGCAAGTGCGTCGCACAGCGGCCCGTTGTCGGTGCCGTAGGTCGAAGGCGTCACGAACACGACCCGCTGCGTTCCCGTGCGCCGCTGCAGCCGGCGGTAGTCCGCCGCGCTGGCGTCCGGCGGCCGCAGCGTGGCAGCGGGCGCCGCGGGATAGCGCGCGTCGTACAGATGCACGTGGCAGTCGCAGGCACCGGGCGGAACGTCGACGGGCGTGCGGCCGCGCCCCGCGGAGAACGGAGCGATGAGCGCATTCGCGCACGAAGCATCGATCGCGGCCATGCGGAGTCAATCCATCTTGGCGCCGGACGACTTGACGATCGCGCTCCAGCGCACGCCGTCGGTGCGGATCAGCGAGGCGAACTTCTCGGGCGTGCCGGTCATCACTTCCGCGCCTTGCGCGACCAGCTTCTTCTTCACCTCGTCAGTCGCCAGGGCCTTGTTGAATGCGGCGTTCAGCTTGGCGATGGCGTCCTTCGGCATGGCGGCAGGGCCGGCGACGCCGAACCACGTCACGGCCTCGAAGTCCTTGTAGCCCGACTCGGCAACGGTGGGCACGTCGGGCAGGTCGCTGTTGCGCTGCAGCGAGGTCACCGCCAGTGCGCGCAGCTGGCCGCTCTTGATCTGGGCGATCAGTGTCGGCACCGACGAGACGTACATCTGGATCTGGCCGCCGACGAGGTCCGTCAGGCCCTGCGAGGCGCCCTTGTACGGGACGTGCGTGAACTGCACGCCGGCGGCCTTCTGGAACTGCTCCGTGGCCAGGTGGGCCACGGTGCCGTTGCCCGAGCTCGCATAGTTGAGCGAAGTGGGCTTGGCCTTGGCGGCGGCAACCACGTCCGCGAGCTTCTTGTAGGGCGATGCGGCGGACACCACCACGACCAGGGGCGCCGACGCGACAAGCCCCACCGCCGCCAGGTCCTTCACCGGGTCGTACGGCAGCTTCGCGTACAGCGACGGGTTGATCGCGAGGTTGCTGGTCTGGCCCAGCACCAGCGTGTAGCCGTCCGGGCTGGCCTTGACCGCGGCATCGACGCCGATGTTGCCGCCGGAGCCCGGCTTGTTGTCGATGACGATGGTCCAGCCTTCGGATGTCGCGACCTTGTTGGCGACTTCGCGGGCAATGATGTCCGTGCCGCCGCCGGGCGGGAAGGGCACGATCAGGCGGATCGGACGCGAGGGATAGGCCTGCGCCAGGGCCATGCCGCAGGTGAGCAGGAGGGCGGCGCCGAGCGCTGCACGGCGGGAAATTGAGCTGTGGCTCGAGTTACGCATGTAGGTGTCTCCGAATCGTTCGATGAGTGCCTGGCAGACGGGCTCCAGGGCATGCAGCGATTTTGGTTTTGCGTTTCGCGCCATACAATGGTGGTTCATGAGGCGGACCATGAACCATCCAGTGAAACAAAATGACTGTTGAGGAAAGTGCCGGGACGACAAGGCGCAGGCGACCGACCGAAGTCGTCGAGGTCCCGCGCGAAGCCGATCTCGAAACGACAGGCGGCGTGACCGCGGTCACCCGCGCCCTGCAACTGCTCGACACCTTCGGCATGCAGGACGAACGGCTTTCGCTGGCCGAGCTGACACGGCGCACCGGCATGCACAAGACCACCATCCTGCGGCTGCTTCGCACGCTGGCGCTGGCCGGCTACGTGGTGCAGCGCGACGACGGCGAATGGCGGCTCGGGCCTGCCGCGGGCTGGCTCGGTGCCCGCTACCAGGCCAGCTTCGACGCCAACAACGTGGTGGAGCCGATGCTCCTTGCGCTATCGCAGGCCACGGGCGAGAGCGCGGCCTTCTACGTGCGCGAAGGCAATTCGCGCACCTGCCTCGCGCGCGTGGAGGGACCGCAGCCGATCCGCCATCACGCGCGCATGGGCGCGATGCTTCCGCTGGAGCTGGGGTCGCCGGGGCGGGTGATCCTCGCGTTTTCCGGGGAGCAGGGAAAGCTGTACGAGGACATCCGCAAGAAGGGCTATCACTTTTCCATCGGCGAGCGCGAGAAGAACGTGGCGACGGTGTCGGCGCCGGTCTTCGGCCTGCGCTGGGCCTTGCTCGGGTCGGTATGCATTTCCGGGCCGGCGGACCGCTTGCCGAAAGCCAAGCTCATCGGCCACGCGAAGACGATCATGAAAGCGGCGAACGAGTTGTCCTATGCGTTGGCCGGCCGCCCCACGGCGCAGACGCCGGCCGTCGTCTCGACCTGGCATCCGTAGGCCGCGCCATCTCCATCACTTTGTGCGAGTCGGGGATGTCGCCTCGACCGACGTCCAGACGATGCAGTTCTTGCCGCTTCGCTTGGCTTGGTAGAGCGCGGTGTCCGCTGCTTTCGTCAATGCATCGAGCGACGCGGAGTTCGATCGCCGTGCCGTGGCACAACCGACGCTCACGGTGAGAGGCGCTAGGTCCTGCGCGCCATCGTTGGGGCGGGAGCCCTCGGCTTCGGCGCGTATGGCCTCGGCGACCCGCATGGCCCCTGTTTCGTCCGTGTCGGGCAGAACGGCCATGAACTCCTCTCCGCCATACCGTGCCGCAACATCGCCGCGTCGCCGCACGTGCCTTGCGATGCAGTTGGCAAGATGCTGGAGCGCGACGTCGCCATGGGCATGCCCATGCTCGTCGTTGTAGCGTTTGAAATTGTCCGCATCCACGAAGAGCACGGACAGGCAACCGTCGCCGCGCTGCAGGCGGTCCCATTCGCTCTCCAGCGCCAGGTCGAGCGCGCGCCGGTTCTTCAGGCCCGTGAGGGAATCGGTCTGGGTCAGCTCCCTCAGGTGCTGCTCCGCGATCACCCGGCCTCGCAGCGCGAACGCGAGCAGCCACACGCCGGCGCAGAAGGCACTGCTGACCAGCAGCGACGAAAGACCGACGATCCACGACAGCCGTTTCCAGGACGCCAGGGCATCGTCCAAGGCCGGGGCAATCACCGCAATGAACGGCGTTCCGGGCACGCGCTGGAAGGTGTACAGGCGAATCGTTCCATCGATGACCGAGGACGCCGCATAGAAGCCGGACTCCCGATTCACCATGCGCGGAAACGTCGGCGACCCTTTCAGGTCGTGGGTGAGCGCCTTGCCCGGAGCGGGGTTTCTTGCAACCAGGGTGCCATCCGTGCGAACGATCGCCGCCACGCCGCGCGGGCCGATTTCCAGGTCGTCCAGCAAGTGCTTGAAGTAGTCGAGGTCGATGGCGACGAGCGCGGTGCCCCCGAAAGTCCCGTCCGGGCGGTTGATTCTTCGGCTCAGCGCGATGGCCTCAACGCCTTCGCGCGCGCGTGCCCGATAGGCCGACGAGACATAGAGGCCGAGGTTCGTGGCATCGCGATGCGCGGTGAAGTAGTCGCGGTCGCTGAAATCCCAACGATGCGTGCTGGAGCAGCAACCGTCGATGAGCTGGCCCTTGTCGTCCGTGACGCCCATGCCGGTGACATAGCGGGCGGAGACGGTCGAGCCGAACAGCAATTCGTGCCGCACCTCCGGACTCAGGCTTCGCACAATGGGTTTGTCCAAGGAGGCGATCAGCATGAGCAGCGACTGATCCGCCGATTCGACGGTCCGCGAGATGTTGCTCGCCAGAACGGCTGCGACGTTCTTCGACATCCCGTGCGCATGTTCGACGGCCGTTTCCCGGTCCGCCCACAGCGTGAGGACGCTGATGGACAGCACGACAAGTGTCAGGAGCGTCCCCAGCCCACCGACGATCAAAGGGTGATGACCTGCCAACGTGGCAAGTCTCTGTGAGCAGGGACGCGGGGGCATGACGCTTTTGTTGTCGATGGCTGCCGTGCAGGACCTTGGCGGAAATGCGCGGCGATGCCTGACCAGGGAGACTGGCGCCACAGGGGGCGCCATCGCGCGTTTATATGTCGCGGACAGGTTGTTGATCAAATCTACTACCTGACCGGAAGCGCGCCCGGGCAGGAGCCGGCGTGACTATCGGCGTGCGCCGGCGAGCAGCGCGATCTCCTCGAGCAGCTCGGCCAGCGCCGCCCCGATGAAGTCCAGCGTGGCCGCGTCGACCAGCCGGCCGTCCTGGATGCGCGAGGCCACATTGGCAATGGCCACGTGCGGGCGCACCAGCGGGCGGGCCAGCGTGGCGGCCAGCGCATCGCGGATCTGCGCCTGCGCGCGCACGCCGCCGGCGGTACCGGGCGACGCCGTCATCACCAGCGCCGGCTTGCCTTTCAGAGGTGACGCGAAGCCGGGTCGCGAGGCCCAGTCGATGGCGTTCTTCAGCACGCCCGGCATGCCGTAGTTGTATTCGGGCGAGCACAGCACGAGCCCGTCGGCGCCCGCAATGGCGCTCTTCAGGCGTGCCACGGGTGCGGGCGGCGTGTCGCCGTCGAGGTCGGCGTTGTAGATGGGAATGTCGTCCAGCGGCACGATCTCCAGCGCCACATGCGGTGGCAGCAGCGGCTGCAGGCTGCGCAGCACGGCCGTGCAGTTCGAGGCCCGGCGAATGCTGCCGGAGATGGCGACGAGTCGCGTGGTGGAGTGGGTGGTGTCGTTCAAAGCGGGGTGTTCCTCTGTTTCAAGCGGCGCGAGTTTATGCATAAAATTGAAAACATGTACAAAAAAGAATCGACCGCCGAGCGCGCGCTCCCGCTCGTCGACCAGGCCTTCATCCGGCTGCGCCAGGACGTGCTCTCGGGCACCTACGGCGCCGGGGCGAAGCTCAAGCTCGACGAGCTGCAGACGGCCTACGGCTTTTCGAGCAGCCCGCTGCGCGAGGCGCTCAGCCGGCTGGCGCAGGAGGGGCTGATCCGTGCCGACGAACGCCGCGGCTTCCGCGTGGCCGACATCTCGCCCGAAGACCTCGCGGACATCACCCGCATGCGCGTCATGCTCGACGTGCAGGCACTGCGCGAGTCCATCGCGAACGGCGACGACGCATGGGAGGCGTCGGTGGTCGGTGCCTACCACCGGCTCGAGAAGATCGAAGGCCGCCTCGGCGACGGGCCCGTGGTGCTGGACGACGACTGGACCCAGCTGCACTCGGCCTTCCACGCCGCGCTGCTGGCGGCCTGCCCTTCGGAGCGCTTGCGCACCTGGAGCGCGAGTCTGTTCGACCAGGCGGAGCGCTACCGCCGCTATTCCGCGCGCTTTCGCAAGACGGCGCGGCGCAAGTCGAACGAGCACCGCAAGATCATGGACGCCACCTTGCGCCGTGACGCCAAGACGGCCTGCGCACTGCTCGAAGAACACATCCTCAGCACCGAGCGCAATGTGATGGCGGTGCTGGGCGCCGCCGAGCGCGCCGACAAGAACTAGCGCGCCGCCGCGCCAGGATCGTCCGCGTGCAGCCGCCTGCACGCGGAGAGAACGCGACGCCCCCGTGCGGCGCGCGCGTTCGCCGGTGGCTTGACGCCATCCCGGAATCTGCTTCTTTCCTTTTTTTCAGCCTCGCGCCCCGCGTTCCCGACACGCGGCGCGAAGCCGCGCGCGCTCGCCAGGCCGTCGGTAAAAACCACTATGCATCAATCTATTTTTATGCACAAAAATACCTTCATGCATTAATCTGTGCATTCGACGGGTCGACGGCGGCCCGATGTGCAACGTACCTATCCGAAAGAAGCAACGCATGAAACTGATGTCCTACTCGCTCGCGGGCCGCGAAACCTGGGGCGCCGTCGTCGAAGGCGGCGTGGTCGATCTGGCCGCGCGTACCGGCCACGCGACGCTGGCCGACTTCATCGCCAGCGCCGACTTCGCGCGCCGGGACGCGCTGGTCGAGGGGCTCGCGGCCGACACGCCGCTGTCCGACGTGCGCTACCTGCCGGTGATTCCCAAGCCCGAGAAGATCGTGTGCGCCGTGCGCAACTACATGGACCACCACCAGGAGGTGCTGGCCGCCGGCATGCAGCGCGAGCTGTCGGAGCAGCCGCCGATCTTCCTGCGCGTCTGGCGCTCGCAGACACCGCACGAAGGTCCGATCGTGCGTCCGCGCGTGTCCGAGTCGCTCGACTGGGAAGGGGAGCTCGCGGTGATCATCGGCGAGGGCGGACGCGACATCGCCGAGGCCGACGCGTGGAAGCACGTGGCCGGCTACAGCTGCTACAACGACGGGAGCGTGCGCGAGTGGCAGTTCCACGCCAAGCAGATTGCCTCGGGCAAGAACTTCGAGTCCACCGGCGGCTTCGGTCCGTGGATGGTGACGGCCGACGAGATTGCGCCGGGGCGCGAGCTCAGGCTCGAGACGCGCCTCAACGGCGAGGTCGTTCAGTCCAGCCACACGGGCCACATGATCTTCTCGATTCCGCGGCTCATCGCCTATGCGTCGACCATCTTCACGCTGGTGCCCGGCGACGTCCTCATCACCGGCACGCCGGCCGGCGTAGGCTGGAGCAAGAAGCCGCCGCGCTTCATGAAGCCGGGCGACGTGGTCGAAGTCGAGATCGAGGCCGTGGGCCTCCTGCGCAACCCCGTGGTCGCGCAGGACTGACGCAACCCGCCTGCAACGGCCGCATCGCCGCGCAACGCCCCACCGCAATCGTGCGAGACGCCCGCAAAGGGCGCCGCCTCAGGAGACACACTTGAAACGAAGAACCCTTCTCGCCGCGTGCGCGGCGACGGCCGCCGCATGGCCGGCCGCCCGTGCCTTCGCGCAAGGCTACCCGGAACGTCCAGTGAAGCTCTACCAGGGCTTCGCGCCGGGCGGCAACGCCGACGCGATCGCCCGGGCCATCGGCGTCGAGATGGGCAAGACCCTCGGCCAGCCGGTGGTGGTCGAGGCCCAGGCCGGCGCGGGCGGCACCATCGCCGCGGCCACCGTGGCGCGCGCCAGGCCCGACGGCTACACGCTGCTGCTGGCCACCGGCGGCCACGCGGTGGCGGGGGCGCTGTACAACACGCTGCCCTACAAGACAGTGGCCGACTTCGAGGCGGTGTCCACCGTCACCTACTTTCCGTTCCTGATCGTGGTCAACGCCAGCTCCAAGGTGCAGAGCCTCGCGGAGATCCTCGCGTCGGCCAAGGCCGCGCCGGGCACGGTCGCCTACGGCACCGCCGGCATCGGCTCGACGCACCACCTGGCGGGCGAGCTGCTCACCAAGATGGCCGGCGTGTCGATGATGCACGTGCCCTACCGCGGCGACGCGGCCGCGGTCACCGCGCTGCTCGGCGGCGAGGTGCCGTTCATCATCGCGCCGCCGACGGCGGTGGTTCCCAACATCCAGGCCGGCAGGCTGCGCGCGGTGGCCGCCACCGGGCCGCAACGCTGGCCGGGCCTGCCCAAGGTGCCGACGGTTGCGGAGCAGGGCGTGCCGGGGTATGACGTGCGTTCGTGGGCCGGCGTGCTGGCGCCCGCGGGCACGCCGCGCCCCATCGTCGACCGGCTCAACGCCGAGACCTTGCATGCGCTGCAGGCCGCGTCGGTGCGCCAGCGCCTGGAAGACATGGGCGGCGAGGCACGCGGCAGCACGCCCGAGGAAATGAAGGCGCTGGTCGCGCGAGAACTCGAGAAGTGGACCCAGGTGGTCGCCGATGCAAAGATTCCCAGGCAATGAAATGAACGAAAGAGCAATGCCATGTCACTGATCGCGCTGCGCAAGCGAAGCCTCACCGTCGAGACCGTTTTCCATGAAGGCGGGCCGCCGCCCGATAAACCGCTGCGTATCGCCGCCGCGTGCGCCGTCATCCGCAACCCCTATGCCGGCCGCTACGAGCCCGACCTGCTGCCCTTCATGGCGGAACTGCGCAGCCTTGGCACCGCGCTGGCCGAAGAGCTGGTGGCCACGCTGGGCAAGGAGAACGTCGAGGCCTACAGCAAGGCGGCCATCGTCGGCGTCAACGGGGAACTCGAGCACGGCGCTGTCTGGCACGAGGCCGGCGGCTGGGCCATGCGCCAGGTGCTGGGCGAGCCCAAGGCCATCGTGCCCGCGGCCAAGGCGGTAGCCGCCACCGGCTACCGGCTGATGGTGCCGCTGCACTACATCCACGCAGCCTACGTGCGCAGCCACTTCAACACGGTCGAGGTCGGCATCCAGGACGCTCCCCGGCCCGACGAGATCCTCTTCGCGCTGGTGATGGCCGACGGCGGGCGCATCCATTCGCGCCTGGGCGGCCTCGCCAAGGAGCAGGTCAGCGTGAACGACGGGCAGCGCTGAGCATGGCGACGCAAACCATGCGCGCCGTGCAGTTGTCCGAGACGGGCGGCCCCGAAGTCCTGCGGCTGGTGGACCTGCCGCTGCCCGAGCCCAGCCCGGGGCAAGTGCGGGTTCGGGCGGCCGCCATCGGCGCGGGCGGGCCCGACGTGCTCATCCGCAACGGCACCTACAAGTGGATGCCGCCGCTGCCGGCCATTCCGGGCAACGAGATGGCGGGCACGGTCGACGCGGTCGGCGCCGGCGTCACGCGGCTGTCGGTGGGCCAGCGCGTGCTCGTGAGCGCGCGCGAACTCGCGCAGCGCGGCGGCTGCTACGCCGAATGCATCTGCGTGAGCGAGGCTGCGCCCTTCGTGCTGCCGCCGGCGCTGGGCTTCGACGACGCCGTGAGCCTGGGCAACTTCCAGCTGGCCATCGCCTTGCTGGCGAGCAACGGCAACCTGCCCGCGCAGACCGTGCTGCTGCCAGGGGCTGCGGGCGGCGTGGCCACCGCGGTGGCGCAGGTGGCCTGTGCGCGCGGTCTGCGCGTGATCGGCACCGCCTCGTCCGACGAGAAGCGCGCCTTCGCGCTGGACAACGGCGCCAGCGAGGTCATCGACGGCGACCCTGCCACGCTGCCCGAACGCGTGATGGCGCTCACCGGCGGGCGCGGCGCCGACCTGGCCTTCGACCACGTGGGCGGCGCGCTCTTCATCGCCTGCCTTCGCTCCCTCGCGCCTTTCGGCATGGCGGTCTCCTACAACATCCTCGCGGGCCCGCCCGCGGGCGATGTGTTCGACGAACTGCGCAAGCTGCTCGGCAAGAGCCTGGCGATCCGCACCTTCTCCATCCACACCGTCGACAGCGACATCGCGCATCGGCGTGGCCTGATGGAGGAGGCCATCGCGCTGATGGCCGCGGGCCGGGTGCGCGCGCCGCGCGCCACCCGCCTGCCATTGGCCGAGGCGCGGCATGCGCACGAGCTGCTCGACCGCGGCGGCGCGCTCGGCAAGCTTGTCCTCGTTCCGTGAACCCCCAACCGACGAACCCGAAACCGGCGGAGACCGTCTTGAGCACACCCTACATTCCCAACCTGTCGCACTGCGGCATCTTCTGCCGCGACCTCGCGGTGATGAAGCGCTTCTACACCGGCGTGTTCGACATGCAGGAGACCGACCGCGGTGTCGGCGGCACCTTCCGCTACGAGCTGGTGTTCCTCAGCGGACGCGACGACCAGCACCACCAGCTGGTGCTGGCGGGCGGCCGCGGCGCGGATGCGCCGAGCACCGTGATGCAGCTCTCGTTCAAGATCCACACCATCGACCACCTGCGCGAAGCGCGCCGGCGCGCGCTGTCGCTGGGCGCGACGAAGATGCGCGGCCTCAACCACGGCAACGCGCTGTCCATCTACTGCATGGACCCGGAGGACAACACGGTCGAGGTCTACCTCGACACACCGTGGTACGTCAGCCAGCCGCATGGCGATCCGTTGGACCTCGACGAGACCGACGAAGCGATCTGGGCGCAGACCGAGCGCGTGGTGCGCTCGGACCCGAGCTTCATGCCCGCACAGGAATGGGCCGCCTTGTTCGCGCAGCGAAGCGCGGCACTGCGCGCATCGAAGGCCGACGGCGAGCGTCAGCGTTAGCCGGCGCCGGTCCAGCGGTAACCGGCGAGCCGGGCGACAGGGCTCCTGGACAAGGATGACGCCCCTGGCGATGTTCAGAGCCTGCCTTTCGTCTCCGCAGGAACCGCCCTTGCGCGCCGGCTGGCGCCTTCGTCCGGCAGCAAGGCGAGCAAGGCTTTCACCAACGGCGACTCGTCCGACTTGCGCCAGACCACCAGCGTGTCGACGTAGGTTTTCTCGCCCTTGAGCGACCGGTACACCACGCCTTCACGGTGCAGCGCCTTCACGCATGCCGGCACCAGCGCAATGCCGACGCCGCCCGACACCAGGCTCACGATGGTATTCATCTGCCGCGCAGGGAACATCAGCGGGCTGAAGCCGCGGCGCATGCAAGTCGCGACGATGGCATCGAACATCTGCGGGCCGATGTGGCGCTCGAAGCCCAGGAAGCGTTCGCTCGAGAACTTCTCCAGGGCCACCGGCCCCGTGCCCGCGAGCGGGTGGGCTTCGGGCAGGGCTAGGATCAACGTGTCCTTCTGCACCAGCCGCGAGCCGAGCGTGGCCGGCATGTCGGACGGCTGCAGCACCATGCCGACGTCGAGGTGGCCGGCCTCGACGTCCGAGACGATCTGCTCGGTGATGCCTTCGCGCAGCGCCACACTGGCCCGGGGGTGCGCCTCGTTGAAACGCCGCAGCGTCGGCGGCAGGAACGAATAGGCGGGAAGGCTGATGAAGCCCACGGCGATCGAGCCCATGATGCCGGCCGCGCCGTCCTGCGCGCGGCGGCGCATGGTTTCCATGCCCGCGAGAACGGCGCGCGCGTCGTGCAGTGCGTCTTCGCCCGCACGCGTGATCGCGATGCGACGCGACGTGCGCTCGAAAAGCGCCACGCCCAGTTCGTCTTCCAGCTCCTTGATGGCCAGACTCACCGGCGGCTGCGACAGGTGCAGGCGTTGCGCGGCACGGCCGAAGTGAAGCTCTTCGGCCACAGCGACGAGGCAGCGGAGGTGACGCAGTTCCATCGATCTGAATCCTGTATTGATCGATATGAATTGTAGATTTGTTGCTATGGATGTCCGATCCTAGACTTTGCTCCGAGGACGCCGGCGCTACCCGCTGCCGGACCCCAAGGAGACAAAGAGATGACCGAAAAAGCGACGGCCCTGCCACGAGCACGGACCGTGGTTCACCCTGGCCCCTACGGTCCTGTGCGGATCGCCCACATGCATGCCGACAAGGGCAGGCACTTCCGGCTGTCGCTCCCCGCGGGACGCACGCTGCACGACAGCCTGGTGCAGGCGCTGGCCGCCGAAGACGTGGCCAGCGCTTCGATGACGCTCATCGACGGCGAACTCGAACACCTGAGCTTCTGCACGGCGCTGCCCGATCCCGCCGGCCGTGTGCTCGCGACCTACGGCGCCCCGGAGGCGCTGCGCGGAGCGCGCCTGATCTTCGGCAACGCCACGATGGGCCGTCGCGCCGACGGCGGCCCCATCGTCCATTGCCATGGTGTGTTCCGCGAAGTCGACGGGCGCGTGCGCGGCGGGCACATCCTGGCCGAACGCACGTTGGTCGGCCGGAGTGCCGTCACCGTGGTGGTGACCGCGCTGGACAGCTTCGAGTTGCGCGTGGCCTACGACGAAGAAACGCGCATGCCGCTGATGCGCCCCCAGGCGCGGGCGGAGGCCCATGGCTGACGTTCGCCTGGTGGAGCGCGGCCGCATGGGCCGCGTGGCCTACGCGCGCATCGGCCCCAATGAAGACCTGGTTCAGAGCGTGGAAAAACTCTGCGTGGCCCAGGGCATGCGCCATGCCTTCGTGCGCGGTGCGCTCGGCAGCCTGATCGACGCATGCCTGGAGCGGCCCGACGGCGCGTGCCAGGTGGTCCGCGGCCCCGCCGTGGAAATCGTGAGCCTGGCCGGCGAGGTGCGCCTGCAGCCCGACGGCACGCTGCGCGCGGCCCTCACGGGCGTGGTCGCCGACACCGAAGGCCGGGTCCATGGCGGTCCGTTCGTGGCCGGCGCCAACGCTGTTTGCGTCACCTTCGAGATCACGCTCGAAGAGTGGCTTCCTTCCGAAGATTCCTGATTTCGAAAACCCCAAGGTAACCATGACAGACACCCCCTTCCTTCCCCGCGTCGCCGTCGTCACCGGAGGCGCGCGCGGCATCGGCCTTGCCATCGGACAGTGGTTCCTGGCCCACGGCTACCACGTCGCGCTGCTCGACAACGACCACGCCACGCTCGATGCGACCGTCGCCGAACTCGCCTTGCCCGATCGCGTGCTGGGCGTGCACTGCGACGTGTCCGACGCGGCGCAGGTAGCCGCCGCGGCCAAGGCCGTCGCCGGCCGCTTCGGCCGCGTCGATGCGCTGGTCAACAACGCTGGCGTCGCGGTGTTCAAGCGCATCGCGGACACCTCTTTCGCCGACTGGCGTTCGGTGATGGGCACGAACCTCGATGGCGCCTTCCTCTGCACGCAGGCATTCAGCCCTTCGATGGTCGAAGCCGGCAAGGGTGCGGTGGTGAACGTGGCGTCGATCTCGGGCTTGCGCGCCAGCACGCTGCGCGTGGCCTATGGCACCAGCAAGGCGGCGCTCATCCACCTCACGAAGCAGTACGCGGTGGAGCTGGGCAATGCGGGCGTGCGCGTGAATGTGATCGCGCCCGGCCCGGTCGAGACCGAAATGGCCAAGCTGGTGCACAGCGTGGCGATCCGCTCCGACTACGTCGACGCCATTCCCCTGGGCCGCTACGGCAGCGTCGAGGAAATGTCCAACGCGGTGGGCTTCCTGTGCAGCGATGCGGCGAGCTTCATCAATGGCCAGGTGATTGCGGTGGACGGCGGCTTCGATGCCGCCGGCGTCGGCCTGCCGACGCTGCGCCGGGGCGCGGCCACCGCGCAGGCCGACCACGCCTGAGGAGCGAATCCCATGAGCAACGACAGCTACATCATCGGCTGGGGCCACACGCCCTTCGGCAAGCTCGACGCGGCCGACGGCGAGCAACTGATCCGCGACGCCGTCGAGCCCGCGCTGCAGACAGCCGGGCTCGAGGCCGCGGACATCGACGGCATCTTCGTCGGCCACTTCAACAGCGGCTTCGTGCCGCAGGACTTCAGCGCGTCGCTGGTCGCGCTGGCCGTGCCCGGCCTGCGCCACGTGCCGGCCGTGCGGCTGGAGAACGCATGCGCCACGGGTTCGGCCGCCATCTGGGCCGCGCTGGACGCAGTGAAGAGCGGCCGCGTGCGCCACGCGCTGGTGGTGGGTTTCGAGATCATGAACGCGGTGCCCGGCCCGGTCATCGCGCAGACGCTGCTGCGCTGCTCCTATGTGAAGGAGGAAGGCACGACGCCGGCGGGCTTCGCGGGCGTGTTCGGCCGCATCGCGGGCGGCTACTTCGAGCGCTTCGGCGACCAGAGCGATGCGCTCGCGGCCATCGCGGCCAAGAACCACGCCAACGGTGTGCACAACCCCCATGCGCACATGCGGCGTGACCTGGGGTTCGACTTCTGCCGCAATCCGTCTGACAAGAACCCCTTCGTCGCGGGACCGCTCAAGCGCTCGGACTGTTCGCTGGTGTCCGACGGCGCGGCGGCGCTGGTCATTTCGTCGACGCGCGTCGGGTCGGCCAAGGTGCCGGCGGTGCGCTGGCGCTCGCACACGCAGGTCAACGACTACCTGCCGCTGTCGCGGCGCGACCCGACGCGCTTCGAAGGTGCGGCGTTGGCGTGGCGGCGCGGCCTGGAAACGGCACGGCTCACGCTCGACGATCTGGGCTTCGTCGAGACGCACGACTGCTTCACGATCGCCGAATTGCTGGAGTACGAGGCCATGGGCCTGGCGCCGCACGGGCAGGGCGCACGCGCGATTCTCGACGGCGTGACGCGCAAGGACGGCCGGCTGCCCGTGAACCCCTCTGGCGGCCTGAAGTCGCGCGGCCACCCCATCGGCGCGACGGGCGTGTCGCAGCATGTGATGGCCGCGATGCAACTGACCGGCACGGCCGGCGACATGCAGGTGGACACGGGCAAGCCCGGCGCCGTGTTCAACATGGGCGGCGCCGCCGTCGCCAACTACCTCAGCGTGCTGGAGGCGGCATGAGCCAGGCGCAGGCCGCGAACCTGT
Source organism: Variovorax sp. PMC12 (assembly GCF_003019815.1). Lineage (NCBI taxonomy): Bacteria > Pseudomonadati > Pseudomonadota > Betaproteobacteria > Burkholderiales > Comamonadaceae > Variovorax > Variovorax sp. PMC12. The sequence continues at coordinate 937,878 of NZ_CP027774.1, read as the reverse complement.
CGGTGCTGCTGTCGCAGACGGCGGCGCTGTTTCCTGCGCGTGCCGGCCTGATCCTCGAGGACCGCAGCTGGACCTGGCACGAGATCGACTCGCGCGTCGATGCGCTCGTGCAGGGGCTGCGCGCGCTGGGCATGCAGCCCGGCCACAAGTTGCTCGTGCAGTCGCGCAACAACCTCGCGCTGTTCGAGAGTTGCTGGGCCGCATTTCGCATGGGTGCGGTGTGGGTGCCGGTCAACTTCCGGCTCACGCCGCCCGAAGTGGCGTATCTGGGCAGCTCGAGCGAGGCGACGGTGATGCTGGCCGAAGACGGCTTTGCCGCGCACGTCGACGCAGTGCGCGGTGCCAGCGCGCATTTGCGCCACGTCGTCACCATCGGGGCGCCGCGCCAGGGCGAACAGGGCTACGAGGCGCTGATCGCCGCCAATGCCGGGGCGCAAAAGTTTGTTGCCGATGTCGAGGCCGGCACACCGCTGTGGTACTTCTACACCTCGGGCACGACCGGCAAACCGAAAGCGGCCGTGCTGACGCACGGCCAGCTCGCCTTCGTCGTCGCCAATCATCTCGCCGACCTGATTCCCGGCACGACCGAAAACGACTGCTCCATCGCCGTGGCGCCCCTGTCGCACGGCGCGGGCATTCATGCGCTGCTGAACGTCGCGCGCGGCGCGGCCACGGTGCTGCCGTCGTCGGACCGGCTGGAGCCGCGCGCGTTCTGGTCGCTGGTCGAGCGCCACAAGGTCAGCAACCTCTTCACAGTGCCGACCATCGTCAAGATGCTGGTCGAAGACCCGTCGGTCGACGAGTTCGACCACCGCTCGCTGCGCTACGTGATCTACGCCGGCGCCCCGATGTACCGCGCCGACCAGAAGCGCGCGTTGCAGAAGCTGGGGCCGGTGCTCGTGCAGTACTTCGGCCTCGGCGAGGTGACGGGTTGCATCACGGTGCTGCCGCCGACGATGCACTCGGCCGACGACGCGGATGCCAACGCGCACATCGGCTCATGCGGGCGGCCGCGCACCGGCATGGAAGTCGCGATCCTCGACGAGCAGATGCAAAGGCTGCCGGCCGGCGCCGTCGGAGAAATCTGCTGCCGGGGACCGGCCGTGTTCGCGGGATATTTCAACAACCCGGAGGCCACGGCCAAGGCCGTGCGCGGCGGCTGGTTCCACACGGGCGACCTGGGGCGCATGGACGCGCAGGGCCTGCTCTACATCACGGGCCGAGAGTCGGACATGTACATCTCGGGCGGCTCCAACGTCTACCCGCGCGAGGTCGAGGAGATCCTGCTGACGCACCCCGCCGTGCGCGAGGCCGCCGTGCTGGGCCTGCCCGACGCCAAGTGGGGCGAGGTGGGCGTGGCCGTGCTCGTGTGCGATCGCGAAGGCGTGACGACCGAAGACATCCTGGGCCACCTCGACGGCCGCTGCGCCAGGTACCGCTGGCCGCGGCGCGTCTTCTTCTGGGAGTCGCTGCCCAAGTCAGGCTACGGCAAGGTCACCAAGAACGAGATACGCCGGCTCCTTTCGGAGCGCGGAGAGATCGGGGAGGCCACCACCCACTGAGCCTGCCTTTTCTTCCCGGACGATCGGATTCAAGACAAACCAGAACATAGAGACAACAGATGAACATCAACCGCCGTACCGTGCTGCGCACCGCCGCCGCTGCTTCCACCCTCGCCATGCCCCTGCGCCACGCCTTCGCGCAGAAGAACGTCTTCAACTACAAGTACGCCAACAACCTGCCGGTCTCGCACCCGATGAACATCCGGGCCAAGGAGATGGCCGACGCGATCCGCGCGGAGACCAGCGGCCAGGTCGACATCCAGATCTTCCCGAACAACCAGCTGGGCTCGGACACCGACGTGCTGAGCCAGTTGCGCGCGGGCGGCGTCGAGTTCTTCACGCTGTCGGGACTCATCCTGTCGACGCTGGTGCCCGCAGCCTCCATCAGCGGCGTGGGCTTTGCATTTCCCGACTACGCGAGCGTATGGAAGGCCATGGACGGGGACCTGGGCAGCCATATCCGCATGCAGATCGCCAAGTCCAACATCGTGGCCATGGACAGGATCTGGGACAACGGGTTCAGGCAGATCACGTCGTCGAACAAGGCCATTGCGTCGCCGGCCGACCTGAAGGGTTTCAAGATCCGCGTGCCGGTGTCGCCGCTGTGGACCTCGATGTTCAAGGCGCTGGACGCCGCGCCCACGTCGATCAACTTCGCCGAGGTGTATTCCGCGCTGCAGACGAAGATCGTCGACGGGCAGGAGAACCCGCTTGCCATCATCTCGACCGCCAAGCTCTACGAAGTGCAGAAGTTCTGCTCGATGAGCAACCACATGTGGGACGGCTTCTGGTTCCTGGCCAACAAGCGTGCATGGGACAAGCTGCCGCCCGCGCTGCAGGCCATCGTCGCGAAGCACATCAACGCGGCGGCGCTGAAGGAGCGAACCGACGTCGCCGAGCTCAACGCCAACCTGCAGAAGGAGCTCGCGGCCAAGGGCATGCAGGTCAGCCAGCCCGACCCCGGCGCCTTCCGCGACCAGCTGCGCAAGGCCGGCTTCTATGCGGAGTGGAAAGCCAAGTACGGCGACGAAGCATGGGCGCTGCTGGAGCGCAGCGCGGGCAAGCTCGCATGAACGCGCCGCGCCCGGCGGCGCGGCCGCCCGAGCATCACGCGGGTTCCCCGACCGTGGAAGACCCGGCCGGCGCGCACGGCCACGGCCACGGCGACGCGGCCAACGAGGCCAACCCGAGCTCGTTCACCTCGTTGACCTCGCGCATCGAGCGGCTGCTTGGCGCGCTGGTGGACGGCGCGGCCGGCGCCCTGGTGCTGGCCGACGTGGTGGTGCTGCTGGCGGGCGTGGTCGCGCGCTTCGTACTGCACCAGCCGCTGATCTGGTCGGACGAACTCGCTTCGATGCTCTTCATCTGGCTTGCCATGCTGGGCGCGGTGGTGGCGCTGCGGCGCGGCGAGCACATGCGCATGACCGCGCTGGTGTCGAAATTGCCGCCGACGCGCCGCCGCTTCGCCGAGGCCGTGTCGCTCTACGCAGCCCTCGCTTTCCTGGCGATGGTGGTGTGGCCTGCGTGGGAATACGCGTCGGAAGAGCGCTTCATCACCACGCCGGCGCTGGACATCTCCAACGCCTGGCGCGCCGCCGCGCTGCCGGTGGGCGTGGCGCTCATGGCCATGTTCGCGGCGCTGCGGCTGTTGCGCGACTTCGACTGGAAGACGTCGTTCCAGGCCTTGGCGATCGTCGTGACGCTCATCGCGGCATTCACCCTGGGCCGCGCGGTGTTCGAAGACCTGGGCCGGCTCAACCTGCTGGTTTTCTTCGTCGGCGTGGTGCTGGCCTGCGTGCTTTGCGGCATCCCTATCGCGTTCGCTTTCGGCCTCGGCACCTTCGGCTACCTCGCGCTGACCACCGACACCGCGCTGCCCGTGATCGTCGGGCGCATGGACGAAGGCATGTCGCACCTCATTCTGCTGGCGGTGCCGTTGTTCGTCTTTCTGGGCCTGCTCATCGAGATGACGGGCATGGCGAAGGCGATGGTCTCGTTCCTTGCCAGCCTGCTGGGCCATGTGAGGGGAGGCCTTTCCTATGTGCTGGTGGGGGCGATGTACCTGGTGTCGGGCATTTCGGGCTCCAAGGCGGCCGACATGGCGGCCATCGCGCCCGCGCTGTTCCCCGAGATGAAGAAACGCGGCGCCGCCGAGGGCGAACTGGTGGCGCTGCTCGCGGCCACCGGCGCGCAAACCGAGACCGTTCCGCCCAGCCTCGTGCTCATCACCATCGGCTCGGTCACGGGCGTGTCGATCGCGGCGCTGTTCACGGGCGGGCTGCTGCCGGCCGTCGTCCTGGGCCTGATGCTGTGCGTGGTGGTGTACGTGCGCAATCGGCACGACGACCTGAGCGGTATCGCGCGGCCCGAGGTGCGGCAGGTGCTGAAGCTGGGCCTGGTGGCGCTGCCCGCACTGGCATTGCCGTTCGTGATCCGTGCGGCGGTCGTCGAGGGCGTGGCCACAGCGACCGAGGTGTCGACCATCGGCATCGTCTATGCCGTCGTCGCCGGGCTCGTGGTGTACCGGCAGTTCGACTGGCGGCGGCTGGGCCCGATGCTCGTGGCAACCGCCTCGCTGTCGGGCGCGATCCTGCTGATCATCGGCACGGCCACCGCCATGGCCTGGGGGCTGACGCAATCGGGCTTCTCGCGCTGGCTGGCGGAGGTCATGGGCAGCCTGCCCGGCGGCGCGCCGATGTTCCTGGCGGTATCGCTCGTCGCCTTCGTGGTGCTGGGCTCCGTGCTCGAGGGCATACCGGCCATCGTGCTGTTCGGCCCGCTGCTGTTTCCGATCGCGCGGCAGTTGGGCATCCACGAAGTGCACTACGCCATGGTCGTTGTGTTGTCGATGGGGCTGGGCCTGTTCGCGCCGCCCCTGGGCGTGGGCTACTACGCTGCCTGCGCCATCGGCCGCGTGCGGCCCGACGAGGGCATCAGGCCCATCGTCGGCTACATGCTGGCCCTGCTCGTCGGCACCACGGCCGTGGCGGCCATTCCGTGGCTTTCCATCGGGTTCCTCTGAGATTCAACTGTTTGCGCACACCAAGGAGAAAAGCATGGAAACCAAGACAGGCATCGCCCGCAAGACCGTCGCCGTGGACGGCGACGTCCGGTTGAGCTACCTGGAGGCCGGCAACGGGGCTCCCCTGGTGCTCATCCCTGGCTGGTCGCAAACGGCCGAACAGTACAGGTACCAACTCGAAGGCCTGGCGGACCGGTATCGCGTGATCGCGTTCGACCTGCGCGGCCATGGCGATTCGGACAAGCCGGGGCGAGGCTACCGCATCCCGCGCCTTGCGGCCGACCTGCAGAATGCGCTGGTCGCGCTCGACCTGCGGGACGTGACCATCGTCGGCCACTCGATGGGCTGCTCGGTGCTCTGGTGCCACTTCGACCTGTTCGCAGCCGGGCGTATAGGCCGGTACGTGTTCTGCGACCAGGCGACATGCCTCACGCGCAACCCCGAGTGGACCGACCAGCAGGTCGCTGACTACGGCCCCATCTTCACGGCCGAAAGCGTGGTCGAGACCGCCAATGCACTGCGAGGCGCGGGCGGGGTGGAGGCCACGGTCGGCTTCCTGCGCTCCATGGTCACGGCCGACATGCCCGCCGAGGCCTTCCAGTGGATCGTCGACATGAACTTGAAGATGCCACGCGCCGCGGCGGCCGACCTGCTCTACAACCACTGCCACCAGGACTGGCGCGAGGTGCTACCGCGCATCGACCGGCCGACGCTCTTCATCGGCGGCGAGGGCAGCCTGGTGCCACACAGCTGCATGCGGTGGGAGGCGACCCAGGTGCCCGGCGCCAGGGTGGAGATCTTCGAGGAAGGGGAAGCGGGCTCGCACTTCATGTTCATCGAGAACGCGGGGAAGTTCAATGCGCTGCTCGCGGGATTCGCCGGTTGATGCCTGGTGCGAGGCCCCCGAAAAGCGGATGCCGGACACGGCCTCCGGCATTTCGGGAAGCTTGGCCGGGCCGCGAAGACTCAGACGGCGCTGATATTCTTGTCCTTGGCCACCTTGGTCCAGCGCGCGGCATCCGCGGACAGCCGCTTGCGCATGGCCGCGGCGGGTTGGTACGCGGCGATGGCGCCGGCGTGGACCAGCTTGTCCTGCACGTCCTTGTCCTTGGACAGGATGTCGGAGAGCTCCTTGTTGATGCGTGCCACCACCGATGCGGGCGTGCCCAGCGGTGCGATGAGGCCGCCCCACGAATCGAAGTCGAAGTTGGGGAAGCCCTGGGCCGAGACCGTCTTCACGCCGGGCAGCAACACGTTGCCGCGCGGCGAGCTCACGGCGACGGCGCGCAGCTTGCCCGACTTGATGTGCGGCAGGGCCGCGACCACGTCCGCGAACATCACGCCGAGCTGGCCGCCCAGCAGGTCTGTCACGGCCGGCGCGCTGCCGCGGTAGGGCACGTGCTGCATGTCGAAGCCGCCCAGGTCCTTCAGCTGCTCCATGGCCAGGTGGCCGAAGCTGCCCGCGCCCGAGCTGGTGTAGTTCAGCGGCGTCTTCGCGGCCTTGGCATGGGCGATGAGGCTTTGCAGCGAGTCCACGCCCGGCATCAGCGTCGGGTTGACGACGATGGCCATGGGCAGGTCGTACACGGTCGCCACGCACATGAAGTCCTTCTCCACGTCGTAGGCGCCGTTCTTGTACAGCAGCGGTGCCAGCAGTGCCGGCATGCCGAACATCGACAGCGTGTTGCCGTCGGCCGGCGACTTGATGAACTGGGCCGTGCCGATGGAGCCGGACGCGCCGGGGCGGTTGTCCACCATGATCGAGGTGCCCAGGCGTTCGCCGAGCTTCTGCGAAGTGATGCGCGCGGCGGTGTCGGTCGGGCCGCCAGCGGGGAAGGCCACGACCATCTTGACGATCTTGCCCGGCCATTCGGCGTCTGCCGCGAAGGCAGGCAGGCCCAGGGTGGAAAGTGCGCCTGCGGCGCCGGTGGCCAGCAGGTGGCGGCGGCTGATGATGTGAGCTTGGTTCATGTCTGTTCTTTCTGAAAGATGAAAGGGTGTCCTGGCGTGCGGCCGCGGCGGGTCAGATCGCCTGCTGCGCGCGCGCCGCGGCAATGGCCTGGTCGTCCATGGCCAGCACTTCGCGAAGCACCTCGTCGGTGTGCTGACCCAGGTGGGGCGGTGGCCGACGCACGGACGTGCGCTCGCCGTCCATCACGTAGGGAGGCGCGAGCACGCTCTGCGGCCCGGCCTCCGCGTCGTCGAAGTGGTGCAGCAGGTTGGCCTGGGCGGTGCGCGGCGAGGTCAGCGCCTCGTACATGCCCAGCACTTCGCCGCAGGGGATGCCGGCCGCCGCCAGGCTGGCGAGCAACTCGCGGCGGCTCAACCCGCGCAGGGCTTCGCGCACCAGCGGCAGCAGGATCTCGCGGTTGGCCGAGCGCTCGGTGTTGGTGGCGAAGCGGGGGTCGGCGGCCCACTCGGGCCGGCCGACGACCTGCTCGCAGAAGCGCACGAACTGGCCGTTGTTGCCCACGGTGATGACCACCGGGCCGTCCGCGGCATCGAAGACGCCGTAGGGAACGATCGAAGGATGCGCGTTGCCGAACTTGGGCGGGTCGCCCGCCTTCAGCATGGCCTCCATGCCGTAGTAAGAGGTGATCATCAGGCCGCAGTCGTAGAGCGCCATCTGCACATGGCGCCCGCGTCCCGTGGCGTGCCGCTCGTACAGCGCCGCGAGGATGGCCTGGCCCGCGTACATGCCGGTGAACATGTCGACCGCGGCGACGCCGAACTTCAGCGGCCCCTGGCCCGCTTCGCCGTTCATGGCCATGATGCCGGCCTCGCCCTGCACCAGCAGGTCGTAGCCCGGGCGCTGTGCCTCCGAGGTGCTTCGCGCATAGCCGGAGATGGAGCAGTAGACCAGGCGCGGGTTCGACGCGCTGAGCTGCTCGTAGCCCAGGCCCAGCTTGTCGGCGCCGCCGACCTTGAAGTTCTCGATCACCACGTCAGATTTCGCGGCGAGTTCGCGCGCGATCTGCACGCCCGCGGCGGACTGCAGGTCGATGGTGACGGAGCGCTTGTTGCGGTTGGCGCTGTTGAAATACGAGGTGTTGCGGGTGCCCACGCGAACGCCCCAGTCGCGCGTGTCGTCGCCGCGGCTGGGGTGCTCGACCTTGATGACGTCGGCGCCCAGGTCGGCCAGCGCCATCGCGCACATCGGGCCCGCGAGCACGCGGGACAGGTCGAGAACACGTAGGCCAGCCAGGGGCTGGACGGGAGCGGCTTGAGGCATGGGGGACGGACGGGCGAAGGCGAACGAGAACGAGCGAAGACGGACGGCAACCGCAGGACGGGCCTTGCGATGCGTGCGGGCGGCTGGCAGGGGATGCACGGATTATTTGCCGCCGCCTGAGAATTTACAATCGTTCAGTTTTTTGACGTTGATGTAAATCTGAAATTGACAATGGATGTTCAAGCCCTGGGCCTGCTGGTCGACATCATCGAAGCCGGCAACCTGAGCAAGGCCGCCACGATGCTGGGCATGAGCCGGGCCAACGTGAGCCAGCGGATCAATCGCTTCGAGCGTGAACTCGGTGCGCAGTTGCTGCGACGGACCACGCGCCAGCTGGAACCCACCGAACTGGGCATGAAGCTGTACGAGCACGGGCGTGCCGTACGGCACGAGGTCAAGGCCGCGGCCGAAGCCGTGAGCAGCCTCGGCAAGGGCCTGCAGGGAATGATCCGCCTGAGCGTGCCCAGCGGCTACGGGCAGCTGCGCATGTCGGGCTGGCTGGCGGAGTTCATGGAGCGGCATCCGGAGATCACGCTTCACGTGATCTTCGACAACGACATCGAGGAACTGGTGAAGGGCTCGGTCGATTTCGCGGTGCGCGTCATGGCCGAGCCACCGGCGCAGCTGATCGCCCGCGAGCTGGGGCGCGTGCGGTATGTGGCGTGTGCGACCGCGTCGTTCATCGCACGGCAGGGAATGCCGACGAGCCTGGAAGAACTCAAGCGGCTGCCGCTCATCACCTCGCAGCAGACCAGCGAGCGCCTGAGCATGGCCGGCGGACAGGCCGGCGGCCACCGTTCATTGCAGACACGGCCTCGGCTGATTTCGGCAAACTTTCATTTTCTGTGCGACGCGATCGCGCAGGGCCTGGGTGTGGGGCTGCTGCCGGACTACATGGTGCAGGCGCCCATTGCGCGCAGAGAAATGCAGGCGCTGGCGTTGCAGGAAGAAGACCTGGACTTCCTGTCGACGCAGAAATTCCTGCTCTACGTGCCGAGCAGGTACCAGACGCAGGCCGTGCGGACGCTGATCGACTTTCTCGTGGAAAGGGAACAGGGATCGCGCCCGCGCATGGACTGACGCGCGCGAGCCCGCACGGCGAGCCTCAGGCCGCGCGCTTGTGCGCCGGCGCATCCACCTCGTAGTACGCCTGGCGTTCCTCCACCGCGTTCCAGCCGATGATTTCCTTGAACGCCGGCATCGTCGTCTGGCCGCCGGGCAGGCCATCGACGTCGCCGGTGCGGCGCTGCGACAGCACCTCCAGGTTGGCCTGCAGCGCATGCACCGTGCTCATGAGCGTGACGATGGGATAGGTCGCGAAGGCGGCCACCGACTCGATTTGCGCGCGGCTCAGGCTGGCCATCCACAGGCCCTGCATCAGCTGCAGCGAGAGGCGCCGGCCGGTGGCCTCCTTGAGTTTCACCAAGTCGTCGAAGCCCTTGAAGGTGCGCGAGATCGGCTGGATCAGGTCGGCGCCGGCTTCGGCGTACTGGCAGGCACGGTCGGTCGCCTCCGCCGGGTCGATGGCGTCGGTGCGCGCCACGATCAGGAAGTCGGGGTCCTGGCGCGCGTCCACCGCCGCGCGGATCTTCGCCACCGCGTCGCGCACCGGCACCAGCGGCATGGTGCTGGCCGCCGCGGGGCAGCGCTTGGGGCTGAACTGGTCTTCGATGGAGATGGCCACCACGCCCGTCTTCTCGAACTCGCGCACCGTGCGCGCCACGTTGATCACGTTGCCGTAGCCGGTGTCGGCGTCGGCGAATATCGGCTTGCGCACGATGTTCGCGATGCGGTTGACCACGCCCACGTTCTCGGTGAGCGTGTAAAGCTCGACATCGGGCTGGCCCAGCAGCGACGCCGAGATACCGAAGCCGGTGGTGAAGATGCCGTCGAAGCCCGACTGGTCGACGAGCAGGGCCGACAGCGCGTCCTGCGCGCCGGCCATCCAGAACGTGGGGCCGGAGGTGATGCGCGCACGCATCGTCTTGCGAACTGAGGTCATTGGAAGAGTCGCTCCTTGCGGGTGTTGCGGGCGGGAATCAACGCTTGACGGGATCGATGTAGCCGCCGAGCGAAACGAATTTCTGGTCCTTGAGCTCCATCAGCGCCACGCCGGTCTGGCCGCGCCGCGCATAGCCGCCAGCGCTGATGGGCTGGAAGGAAATCTTCGGCCCGATCTTCTGGTCGAAGCCCGACAGCCCGTCCAGCGCAGCCACCACCTTGGCGCGGCTGGGCTCGTTGCCCGCGCGCTTGAGCGCCTCGACGGTCACGGCCGCGGCCGAGTAGCCCATCAGCGCCGTGGAGGAGGGGGCCGACTTCGGATACAGCTTGGTGTAGCGCGCAAAGAAGTCCTTGATGGCCGGGTTGTCGCCTTCCACGGCGTCGTAGTAGGAGGCCACGTACAGCTTGGCCGGGCTCTTGCCCAGCAGCTCGACGAACTTGGGGTCGTTCAGCCCGCCCGCGCCGAACACGGTCGGCTTCCAGCCGAGCTTTTCGGCACCGCGGAAGAACAGCACCGCCTCCTGGCCCAGCGCATAGACGATCACCACGTCGGGCTCGGCCTGCTTGAGCTTGAACACCTGCGAGGTGATGTCGGTGGCGAAGCGCTCGAAGCTTTGCGCCTCCACCAGCTTCAGGCCATGCTTGTCGAGCTGCTTGATGGCGATGTCGTAGGCCGGCTTGCCCCAGCCGTCGTTCTGGTAGAGCATCGCGATCTTCTTCGCCTTCAGCTTCTCCACCGCGTAGTCGATGTAGGCAGCGGTCTCCGTCGATTGCGGCGAAGGCAGCACGTAGAGCAATTCGCGCGGCGGCGTGCTCGTGAGGTCCGAGATGCTCAGCGCGCCGATGGTCGGCACCTTGCGCGTAGAGCTGTATTCGTAGGCGCTGATGTTGGTGGCGTGGCCGATGTTGCCCACCATCGCAAGCACGTTGTCGCGCTCGACCAGGAGCTTGGCGTTGGCCACCGACTTCGCGGGCTTGAGCTCGTCGTCGTAGGTGATGAGCTTGATCTTGCGGCCGTTCACGCCGCCTTGCTCGTTCACCATGTCGAAGTAGGTGCGGATGCCTTCGTCTACCGCCTTGCCCATGTAGGCCAGCGTGCCCGACATCGGCTGCGACGAGCCCAGCACGATCTCCTTGTCGAGCACGCCTTCGGCCTTGTTCTCGAACGCAAGGGCGAGCGTGGGCAGCGCGGCGACGCCCAGCAGCGCGGCGGTGGTGGCGAGCACCGTGCGGCGCGAAGCAATGTGTTTCATCGGGTGTGTCTCCTGTCGTTGATAGGGGGAAATAGGTGCGTCTCAGCCGCCCAGATAGGCGCGGCGGATGTCCTCGTTGCCGGCCAGCTCGGCCGCCGGCCCGTACATGACGACGCGGCCGGTCTCGATCGCGTAGCCTTCGTCGGATATGTCCAGCGCGATGTCGGCGTCCTGCTCCACGATCAGCAGCGTGAGCCGCTCGCGATCGCGGATGTCGCGCAGCGTGGAGAAGATGGCGTCCTTCATGATGGGCGCCACGCCCATCGAGGGCTCGTCGAGCATCAGGAGGCGCGGCTTGGCCAGCAGGCCGCGCGCAATGGCCAGCATCTGCTGCTCGCCGCCCGACAGCGTGCCCGCGCGCGAGGTGATGCGCTCCTTCAGACGCGGGAAGTAGCCAAGCACGCGGTCGATGTCCTCGCGCACCTCGGCGGCCGGGCGGGTGTAGCCGCCGAGCACCAGGTTTTCCTTCACCGACAGCTGCGCGAACACCATGCGGCCCTGCGGCACGTGCACCACGCCGCGGCGCACCAGCTGTTCCGCCGGCACGTTGGCGATGCTTTGTCCGTCGAACACAGCGGTGCCGCCGGCCACCGGCAGCAGGCCGGAGAGCGCACGCATCAGCGTGGTCTTGCCCGCGCCATTGGCACCCAGCACGCACACGATGCCCGCGGCCGGCACATCGATCGACACGCCGTGCAGCGCGCGGATCTTGCCGTAGGCGGCGCTCAGGTTGTCCACGCGCAGCAGCATGCCTGCGCGCTTGGTGGATTCAACGGCGCTTGCCACTCTTGCCTCCTCCGAGATAGGCCTCGACCACGGCCGGGTTCTGCTCGATCTCGCGCGGCGAGCCCTGCGCCAGGAAGGCGCCGTTGTGCATCACGGTGATGGTGTCGGAGATCGACATCACCAGCGGCATGCTGTGCTCGATGAGCAGCAGCGTCGCGCCCGTGGCCTGCTGCAGCCGGCGCAGCGTGTCGCCCAGCGCATCGATCTCGCGGTTGTTCATGCCGGCGGCCGGTTCGTCGAGCAGCATCAGCACCGGCTCCAGCGCCATGGCGCGTGCCAGCTCCACCAGCTTCTGCGTGCCGTAGGGCAGGTCGCGCACCAGCGTGTGGGCGTGAGCGCCCAATGCCAGGCTGTCGATGATCTGCTGCGTGCGTTCGCGTTGCTCGCGCTCCTCGCGGCGCTGGCGCGGCAGCCGCAGCAGCGCCTCAGCCAGCGTGCAGCGCATGGCGCCCGAGCGCGCGATGAGCACGTTGTCGAACACCGTGAGTTCCGAGAACAGCTCCAGGTTCTGGAAGGTGCGCGCGATGCCCAGGCGCGAGATCTGGTGTGCCTTGCACTTGAGCAGGTCGTGTTCGCCGGTGGGCGTGCGCAGGCGCATCGTGCCCTTCTGCGGGGTGTAGAAGCGGCTGATGCAGTTGAGCATCGTGGTCTTGCCGGCGCCGTTCGGGCCGATCAGCGCATGCACGGTGCCGGGCATCACGTCGAAGCCGACATCCTGCACGGCGACGATGCCGCCGAAGCTCATGCGCACGTCGGACAGGCGCAGCAGGGGCGCGGTGCCGGGGACAAGCCGGGTCCGGGTCGCGACGGGCGTGCCTTCGATCAGTGCCCTCATCGCGGCACCTCCGCACCTGCGGGCGCGTCCGCGCCCGGCAGCTTCCTGCGCTTGAGCAGGCTGGCCAGCCCGTCGGGCAGGAACATCAGCGCCAGGATCATCGCCACGCCATACAGCGCGCGCTGGAACTGGTCGAAGCCGAAATAGGTGAGCAGCTGCGGCGCGCCGATGACGAACACCGCCCCCAGCACCGAGCCCATGATCGAGCCCAGCCCGCCCACGATCACCATCGACACGAAGCTGATCGACACCATGATGTTGAACAGCGACGGGTCGATGAAGCGCACCACCGGCGCATACAGCGCGCCCGAAAGTCCCGTGTAGAAGGCGCACACGCCGAAGGCGATGAGCTTGAGCCTGGTCGCGTTGAGCCCTAGCGCGCGCGAAGCCGTTTCGCTGCCCTTGAGCGCGAGAAAGCCGCGTCCGAAATGGCTCTGCGACAGGTTGCGCGCCACCCACAGCGCCGCGCCCAGCACCACCGCCACGAACAGGTGGTAGGCCCGCTCGCCCAGCGCGAAGCCGAAAAGCGTCGGCCCGGGCGCGCCCATGCCGTTCTCGCCACCCGTGAGCTCGCCGCCGGACTTGGCGATCTCCACCGAGATCATCACGAAGCCCAGCGTCGCGATCGCCAGGAACACCTCTTCCAGGCGCAGCACCGGTAGCGCCAGCAACACGCCCACCACGGTGGCGATCGCCGCGGCGATGAGCATCGACAGCACCAGCGGCACGCCGAAGTGGGTCGTGAGAATGGCGCTGCCATAGGCACCGATGCCGAAGAACACCGCGCCGGCCATCGAGATCAGGTTGGTGTAGCCGGTGAGGATGTTGGTGCCGAAGGACGCGAGCGTGTAGATCAGCACCAGCGTGAAGATGTAGAGCACATAGCCGCCGGGGATGAGCGGCGCGAGCACGAAGAGCGCGATGAACACCAGCGGTGCCAGCCAGGGCCGCGAGTCGAAGATGCGTGTCATGGGATGTGCCTGCTCAGACTTTCTTGACCTGGCGCCGCGCCAGCAGCCCGTGCGGGCGCAGGATCAGGATGGCCAGCATCACGATGAAGGGCACCGCGTCCTTCCATTCGGAGGACAGGTAGGCGCCGGTGAGGTTGGAAGTCACGCCGATGATCACGCCGCCCAGCAGCGCGCCCGGCATGCTGCCGATGCCGCCGAGCACGGCCGCTGCAAAGGCGAAGTGCAGGGCGCTCTGCATCATCGAGAAATGAACGAAGGTCAGCGGCGCGATCAGCAGCCCGGCGGCCGCCGCGATCATGTGCGACAGCGCCCAGGCCAGCGAGTAGATGCGCTTGATGGGAATGCCCATGAGCCGCGCGGCCGTCGGGTTCTCCATGGTCGCCTGCATCGCGATGCCCAGCCGCGTGAAGCGGAAGAACGCGAACAGCGCTGCGGCCAGCGCGGCGCACACGCCCACGATGCCCAGGTCGATGCCCGAGACGATCACGCCGCCCACGTCGATGGGCGCGGCGGGAAACACGCTCGGCAGCTCCTGCGTGTCCTTGCCCCAGATCCAGATGGCGAGGTCACCGAAGATCAGGAACAGGCCCAGCGTGCAGATGGCCGACGACAGCAGCGCCTTGCCGATGAAGCGCCGGATGATGAAGCGCTCGATCAGCATGCCCAGTGCCGCGCCGAACAGCAGCACGATGGGCACCACGGCCCACATCGGCAGGCCCAGCCGCACCAGCGTGTACGCGGTGAACGCCGACAGCATGGCCGCCTCGCCGTGCGCGAAGTTGAGGATGCCCGTCGCCTTGAACACCATCACGATGCCCAGGGCGATGAGCCCGTAGATGGCGCCCAGGGCGACGCCGCTCACGATCATCTGCAGCATGCGTTGCGCTCCGGGCTCAGGCGGCGGCAGGGGTCTCGCCCTGCCGCGCGAGCCGTGCCTTCAGGTACGGGATGAAGCCGCCGGCTTCGAGCGTGCCGCGCTCCACGGAGGACAGCCGCTCGAAGGGCAGCGACCTGCCGCTGGCCACATGGGTCACCGTGCTGGCCTCCCAGTCGACCTTCAGTTCATCCCAGCGGCTGGTGATCTCGCGGATCCCGGGGCAGGTGACGAGCGGAAAACCCATGCTGATCTCGCCGCGGAAGAAACCCGGCGAGAAAGACTCGGCAATCACGCCCGCCACGCCCAGGTGGCGCATCGCGCGCATCGCCGGATAGTGGGGATGGCCGTAGCCGAAGTTGTGGCCGCCCACCAGCAGGTCGCCCTTCTTCACCGAGGCGGCAAAGGCGGGGTCGTAGCTCGTCATGGTGACGGCGGCGAGCTCGTGGATGTCGGTGATCTTGATGTTCTTGATGCCGACGATCAGGTCGATGTCGAAGTCGTCTTCCTCGAAGATCCAGGCCGCGCGGCCTTGCAGGTTCGGCATGCTCATGCGGCGCTCCCTTCGAGGGCGCGGGCCTGCGCAGCCTGCGCCAGGTAGGGCCGGGGGTCGGCGATGCAGCCTTCGAGCGCCGAGGCCGCGACCACCGCCGCGTTGCAGATGAAGATCTCCGAGTCGGCGCTGCCCATGCGCCCGGGCGTGTTGAGCGTGCCGGTGGAAACCGCCCGCTGGCCGTCGGTCATGGTCGCGATGCGGCCGTAGCAGTAGTCGCAGCTCGACGAGCTGATGAACGCGCCGGCATCCACCAGCGTCGCGATGAGCCCCTCCCTGGCGGCCTGCGACATGATCGCCTGCGACGTCGGAACCACGTGCAGCTGGAAGCCGGGCTTGATGCGGCGCCCGCGCAGCACGTCGGCCGCGGCGCGCAGGTCCTCCAGCCGGCCGCTGGCGCAGGAGCCGAGGTAGCCCGTGTGCACCTCCAGGCCCGCGTACTCGCTCAGGTCGCGCGTGTTCGCGGGGCTCGGCGGCGCCACCACGATGGGCGTGAGGTCGCTCACGTCGATGCTGACCTCGCGGTCGTACACGGCGCCGGCGTCCGGGTACACCGGCGCGAGCGCGATCTTCGAGCGGCCCTCGGCGTAGGCCAGCGTCTTCGCGTCGGGCGCGATCAGCATGGTGGTCGCGCCGAGGAACATGGCCTGGCCGCAGATGGTCTGGCGGCCCTCGATGCTCATCGCGTCGATCACCGGGCCGCACAGCTCCACCACCTTGAAGCGGCAGGACGACGGGCCGAGCACGCGCACCATGTGGTGGAACACGTCGCGCGCCATCACGCCGGGCTGCAGCGTGCCCGTGATTTCGATCTTCACCGTGCCGGGCACGGTCAGCGCCATGGTCTCGCTCACGAAGGTTTCAAGCACGCTCTTGCGCGCGCCCATCGCGAGCGTGCCGAAGGCGCCGAGCTGGCTCACGTGGCCGTCGAAGTGCACAGCGAAGGCGCCTGGCGTGGCGTAGCCGAGCTCGGCCGACACCTGGTGGCCGATGCCTTCGCGCTCGTGCACCGGCACGCCCTGTTCCTTGCCCCAGGCGCGCGTGACCTTGTGCAGCTCTTCTTCCTTGGGCGCGGTGGCCGGGACCATGTGGTCGATGAAGAGCACGAAGCGTTCGGGGCTGGGCACCTTGTCCACGCCGAACTCTTCACGCGCCTCCTTGAAGAACACGTCGGTGTAGCCGGGGAAGTCGTAGGCGATCACGAAGTCGGGGCGGGCCAGCACTTCGTCGCCGGCGCGAACGCTGGCAAGCCCGGCCGCGCGGGCCAGGATCTTTTCGGTCATCGTCTGGGGCATCTGCATTCCTTGGATATCCACAATGTGGCGGCATGTATTGCCGTCTTCCATGAATTACAGATGAGCAGCGGTATGGCTCCGGATGAGGTTAACCCTTAAATATCCACAATGTGGATGCAATATAAAGCGACACCCAGGTGACAAAAGCAGGAGGCCAGACATGGCGGACAAACAATCGCCACAAGGTGAGAGCACTCGCACCGGCACGCAGAGCATCGAGCGCGTGGTCGGCATGCTCCGCGTTGTGGCGTCGCGCGGGCGGCGCGGCATGCGCATCGGCGAGATCGCGGCCACCAGCGGCCTGCCGCAATCGACCTGCGCGCGCATGCTGGCGCGGCTGGAGATCGAAGGCCTGGTCGACCGCGACGTGGCCACGCGCAAATACTTTCTTGGTCCGCTGCTGCATGAGCTGGGCCTGCTCGCGCGGCCGCGCTACCGGCTGAGCGACCTGTGCGACGGTGCACTGCACCGGCTGGCCGACGTCACGCAGGACACGCTCTATCTCAGCGAACGCAGCGGCATGGAGGCCGTGTGCACCAACCGCGCGCTTGGCGACTTTCCCATCAAGGCGATGCCGCTGGACATCGGCATCCGCCGGCCGCTGGGTGTGGGCGCGGGCGGCCTGTCGATGCTGTGCGCCATGCCCGAGGCGGAGGCGGAGGCCATCATCCAGGCCAACGGCCACCGCTACGAGAAGTTCGCATCGTTCACCGCGGACTTCCTGCGCGAGGCGGTGGCACGGGGCAGGGCACAGGGCTACGCGTTCCTTGACAGCGCGGTGACACCGGGCACCGGCGCCATCGGCATGGCGTTCCCGAAGGGCAACCCCGTCGGCGCGATCAGCATCGCGGCCATCTCCGGGCGGCTGGGCGCGGATCGTCGCGAGGACATGGCGCGAGAGCTGCGACGCGAGGTGCGCAAGATCGAGGCGTCCATGCTGGGCACCGCAGGCTCGGCCACGGCGGCCTCGGACGAGGGCGTGGAAGGGGACTGAAGGGGGGCTCGGGCAGCCGCCTCGGATCCTCCGCGCGGTCGAAGCCCGGTCCACGGCACGCACGCGCAAGGCGAGGGCTTGTGCTCCTACAAGAAGGGCAGGGCACGCGGCCTAATTTTTGGTCAGCCGCTTCAAACGGATTTCTCTCAATCAACCCACCCACTTCGCACAGGACATCTCATGGCCAATCCAGGCGATTCCACGACACCCCGCATCGACAAGAGCGACGCCGCGCAGGTCGCGCGCTGGACGCGCGAATTCGACGTGACCGACGAACAGCTGGCCCAGGCCATTGCCAAGGTCGGCGACAAGGCGGCCGATGTGGAGCTCTATCTCAAGGGCAGCCGCAGCTCGACGAACGCGGACACCGCGAGCGCGGCTGGAAAGGGGAAATAGAAGGCGCGCCGTTACCCTGGCCTACTCGGTCAGCGCACGCTTGACGTCTTCCTGCAGGCTTCGCAGGTGATCGCGCATGGCCACGCGCGCGCTTTCCGGATCCCTTGCGCGCAAGGCACGGATGATCGCGCCGTGCTCGTCGTGGTTTTCCGGCTGCCTGTGCAGCGGGCTGTGCAAGCGGAACAGCCGGGCGTTGACGCGCAGCTCTTCCACCAGGCGCGGAAACACCACGTTGCCGCTGGCCCTGGCGATGAGCAGGTGGAACCGGTCATCGAAATGCCAGTGCTCGGTCTCGCTGTGTTCGCCGGCGTTCAGCGACTGGATGTCGGCTTCCAGCGCATCGATCTCCGCGTCGGTGATCTTGCCGACTGCCATGGCGATCGCTTCGCCTTCGATGACTTCGCGCGCACGCATGCAGTCGAAGTATTCCTTGGTGCCCAGTGCGCGCACCGCATAGGAGCGTGCGTCGCGCCGCACCAGCAAACCCTCGCCCGCCAGCCGCACGAGCGCCTCGCGCATCGGCGTGCGCGAGATGCGCAGGTCTTCCGCGAGCCGGGCTTCCTGCAACGGGCTGCCGGCGGAGATCTGGCGGTCCAGGATGAGCGTGCGCAGCCGCTCGTACGCCTGCTCGGCAAGGCTGGCGGACCGCACCTCCAGCGGAGCGATCGTGATGGTGGCAGGCTGCGTGGGGCTTGGAAGGCTGGGCATGCGAAAAGGAACAAAGGCCACGAGGGAGGCCGCGAAGCAGGCCGGTGGGGGCGGGAGAGCTTAGCAGGGCCGCATCGCGGTGCGGCCCGGTTGCGTCAAAGCCATTTGTCCAGCGGATTGCCGTCGTTCGGCACGCGCGGCCGCAGGCAGGGCAGGAACTGCCCCGACCCCGGTTCGGCCAGGAACTCGCCGTCCTGCCACACCACGCGTCCGCGCGAGACGGTGACGCCCGGCCACGCCCGAAGCTGCATGCCTTCATAGGGCGTGTAGTCGACCGCGTGGTGGAGCATGCTGTTGGTGAGCAGCTTCTCCTGCCCCTGGGCGAACACGTCCCACACGACGAAATCGGCGTCGCTGCCGACGGCGATGGTGCCCTTGCGGGGGTAGAGGCCGTACAGCCGCGCCGGATTGGTGGCCGTGAGTTCCACGAAGCGGTGAATGTCGATGCGCCCCTTGAGCACGCCCTCGCTCATCAGCAGCGGCAAGCGGGTTTCCACGCCCGGAATGCCGTTGGGAATGCGGTCGAAGGAGGCGTCGTCGCCGGCCACGCGCTTGCCGTCGCTGCCGCCCATGTTGAAAGGCGCGTGGTCGGACGAGAAGATGGTGAACAGCCCGCTCGACAACCCGTTCCAGATGAACTGCTGGTTGGCCTTGTCGCGCGGCGGCGGGCTGCAGATGCAGCGCGCGCCATGCATCGGATCGTCGGGGTCGATGCCCAGGTCCTCGGCGCTCAGGAACAGGTACTGCGGGCAGGTCTCCGCATGGATCGGCAGGCCGCGTCCGCGCGCCCAGTGGATCTGCTCGACCGCCTCGCGGCCGGACACGTGCACGATCAGGATCGGCGTGTCGACCAGCTCGGCCAGTGCGATGGCGCGGTGCGTGGCCTCGCGCTCCACCGCCATGGGGCGCGAGCTGCTGTGGTAGCGCGGCGCGGTTAGCCCCGCGTCGAGCAGCTGCTCGGTGAGCCAGGCGATGCAGTCGCTGTTCTCCGCGTGGATCATGGTCATGGCGCCGTGCTTTCGCGCGGTGGCCAGCACTTCGATGATCTGGCGGTCGTCCAGCTTGAGGTCGTCGTAGGTCATGTAGATCTTGAAGGAGGTGTAGCCCTTCTCGATCAATGCGGGCAGCTCGCGCTGCGTCACGTCGCGCGTGGCGTCGGCCACGATCAGGTGGAAGGCGTAGTCGATCACGGCCTTGCCTTCGGCGCGGCGGTGGTAGTCGTCCACCGCCTCCTGGATGCTGTGGCCCTTCTGCTGCGCGGCGAAGGGCAGCACGGTGGTGGTGCCGCCGCAGGCCGCGGAACGCGTGCCGGTGAGAAAGTCGTCCGCGAAGCGCGAGCCGTCGCTGGTCGGCTGGTCGAAGTGGCAGTGGCCGTCCACGCCGCCGGGCGTCACCAGCCGGCCGCGCGCGTCGATCTCGTGGCCGGCGCGTGCGTCGAGGCCTTGCGCAATGGCGCAGATGCGCCCGTCGCGCACGCCGATGTCGGCGGTGTAGCGGTCGCCCGCGGTGGCGATGTCGGCGTTGCGCAGGATCAGGTCGTAAGTGGTCATGAGGCGTGCTCCGGAGGCTTTCTTTCTAGCGCTGCTCGAGCGCCGGTTCGGCGGGCACCGCCGGCGCGCTCGCGTTGCCGTAGGCACGGCCGTAGTGGCGCTCGATGCGCCGCTGGACGAAGTCCCACGCGGTGGTCATCAGCAGGTAGTAGATGGCCGCGACCACGAACAGCTCCAGCACCATGAACTTCTCCTGGATCAGCACCTGCGTGCGGCGCAGCAGCTCTTCCATGGAGATCACGGAGGTGATCGAGGTGGTCTTGAGCAGGCCGTTGATGCTGTTGCCCAGCGTCGGCACGATCAGGCGCATGGCCTGCGGCATCACGATGTAGCGCATGGTCTGCGCGCTGCTGAAGCCGACCGCGCGCGCGGCGTTCGTCTGGCCGGCGGAAATCGACTGGATGCCGCCGCGCACGATCTCCGCCAGGTAGGCCGCCTCGTTCAGGATTAACCCCAGCAGCGCCGACTCGATGACCGACAGTTTCAGACCCAGCTGCGGCAGCCCGGTGTAGATGATGATCAGCTGCACCAGCAGCGGCGTGCCGCGGAACACCCAGATGTAGAAGTGCGCGGGCCCCGCGATCCACCGGCGGCTCGACAGCCGGGCCAGCGCGAGCGCGCAGCCCACGACCAGCCCGCCCGCGATGGCCGCGAGCGTGAGCCACAGCGTGGTCACCGCGCCGCTGAGGATGTACGGATTGAACAGGTAGTCGACGAACCCCGACCAGCTCCAGCCTTGTCCCATGAGTGTTCCTTGGTGTGCTCGATGGCGATGGTGGCGGGGCTCAGCCCGCCGGCCCCTTGACGCTCACCGCGCCGTCGACGGCCTTGACGCCGTACTGGTCGAACAGCTTCTGGAAGCTGCCGTCGGCCTTCATGTCGTTCATGACCTTGGCCATCGCGGCGGCCAGGTCCTTGTTGCGCGCGGCCAGCGCGACCGGCGTGGGGAACAGGCCATGCAGCACGCGTTCGAAGTCGCCGCGCTTCTGGTACTCGGCGCCCGTCGAGTCGATCGACAGGGCCACCTCGACCTGGCCCGCGCGCAGCGCCTGGAACGCCATGGCGAAGTTCTCGAAGGTGCGGATGGTCATGCCCTTCATGCCCTTGTCGGTGAGCTGCTTGTCGAGCTCGCGCGCCTTGCGCTCCTCGAAGCCGCCGAGCTCCACGCCGATGCTCTTGCCCGACAGGTCGTCCGGCTTGGTGATCTTCAGCGGGTTGCCCTTGGCGGTGCTGATGCTGATGGCCTGGTCTTCGTAGATGAGCATCTGCATCAGCTTGGCGCGCTCTTCCGTGTAGAAGATGCCGGTGTTGATGACGTCCCAGCGGCCCGCCTGCAGGCCCGGGATCATGGCGGAGAACTCGATGCGGACGTATTCGGGCGTGAGGCACAGGCGCTTGGCGATGGCCTCGCCGAGTTCCACGCGCATGCCCTTGAGCGCGCCCGTCTGGTCGACGAACTGCATCGGCGGCAGGGTGGGGTTAACCGACATGGTCAGCGTGCCCTTCTTGACGAGCGCCGAGTCGGGCACGGGCGACTTGCAGGCCTGCGCGTTCGCAGCGCCCGCGCAGAAGACGAAGAGTGCCGTTGCCGACGCGAGAGCGGAGAGCAGTTTCATGGGAGTGTCCTTGAGGAATGAACGAACGAGGCGACGAGGTGAACTGGTAAGAGGGCGGGCGCTCAGGCGTGGATCGAGTCCAGCAGGTCGAGGCGCGCGAGGGCGCTGCGCAAGTCGGCGGCGTCGGCCTCGGGCAGGGGCAGGCGGGGCGCGCGCGGCTTGCCGACCGGCAGGCCCATCATCGTGAGCCCGTCCTTGGAGGCGGCGACGTACCGGTGGCCGCCCACCCAGCGCACGATGGGCAGCATCTGCTTGTAGAGGGCGAGTGCGGCAGGCATGTCGCGTTCGTCGGCCACCAGCTCGAACAGGCGCGCGGACATCTTCGGGATCAGGTTGGAACACACGGCCACCCAGCCCTGCGCGCCGAGCCAGAACGACTCGTAGCCGAGGATGCCGGCGAACACGGTCATGCGGTCGCCGCACAGCTCGATGATGTCGCGCACACGGGTCACCTCGAGGGTCGACTCCTTGATGTATTTGCAGTTGTCGATGCGCGAGAGGCGGGCCACCAGTTCCGGCTTGAGGTCGACGTTGGCGGTGGCCGGGTTGTTGTAGACCATGATCGGAATGTCGATCGACTCGCCCACCTTGCGGTAGTGCGCGAACAACTCGTCGTCGGTGGGCGTGCTGTAGAAGGGCGGAATGATCATGACGCCGTCGGCACCCATGCTCTGCGCCTCGCGGCTCAGCCGCACGCATTCGTCGGTCCACTCCGCGCCGGTGCCGATCAGCACCGGCACGCGTTTTGCTGCAGTGCTCACGCAGGTTTCGATCACCAGCTGGCGCTCATCGGGCGTCAGCGACAGGAACTCTCCGGTGCTGCCCAAGGGGATCAGCCCGTGGATTCCCTCCTCGATTTGCCAATTGACCAGCTTCTTCAGTGCCGGCACGTCCACGTGCAGGCCGTCGTCGGTCATGGGGGTGATGAGCACCGTATAGGTGCCGCGGAACGCTGTCATGGGGCAGTCCTTGGAAAATCGGATGACGAAGTATACGTATACGTGTAGTATACGTATACATTTAAACGCGTCAACGCGGATTCCGTTTTTTCCTCGCACCTGCCCATGAGCGCCAGACTGAACCACCCCTCGATCGCCACGGCCGGACGTCCCGTGCGCTTCTGGTACGACGGCCAGCCGGTGGACGGCCTCGAAGGCGAGACCATCGCGGCCTCGCTCGCGGCCAGTGGCATCAAGGCAATGCGGCATACCCGCGGCGGCGAGCGCCGCGGCCTTTACTGCGGCATGGGCGCGTGTTTCGATTGCCTGGTCACGGTGGATGGCGAGGCGAGTCAGCGCGCCTGCCTGACCAAGGTGGCCGATGGCCAGCAAGTGCGCTCCACCTTGCCGGCCGGCACGCCAGACGACCCGCTGCAGCCGCTCACGCCCGA
This sequence comes from Variovorax sp. PMC12, assembly GCF_003019815.1. Classification (NCBI taxonomy): domain Bacteria; kingdom Pseudomonadati; phylum Pseudomonadota; class Betaproteobacteria; order Burkholderiales; family Comamonadaceae; genus Variovorax; species Variovorax sp. PMC12. Next base: position 914,840 of record NZ_CP027774.1, on the reverse strand, counting down.
GGCCGGCGCCGAGCCCGCCCGGCGGCAGGTCGATGTACTGGTGGTGGGCGCCGGCCCGGCCGGGCTCTCGGCGGCGCTGGCCGCGCGCCAGCCCGGCGCCGAGGTCCTCGTGCTCGACGAGCGCCTGGAATCAGGCGGGCAGTTCTACAAACCGCTCGCACCGTCCCATCGCGCAGCCACGCCGGCAGACCGCCAGTTCGCCCAGGGGCTGGCGCTGGCGCAGGACGTGCGCGCCGCCGGCGTCACGGTCATCCAGGGCGCCCAGGTCTGGGCCGCCTTCTCGCCGACGGAGGTCGCGGCGCTCATCGACGGGCGCGCCACGGTCATCGAATGCCGCCAGCTCGTGATCGCGCCCGGCGCCTATGAGCGTCCGGTGCCGTTCCCCGGCTGGACCTTGCCCGGCGTGATGACGACCGGCGCGGGCCAGACGCTGGCTCGCGCCTACCGTGTCTCGCCGGGTCGCCGGGTGGTCATCGCGGGCAACGGCCCGCTCAACCTTCAACTGGCCGCGGAGTTGCTGGCTGGCGGCGCTGAAGTGGTTGCCGTGCTGGAGTCGGCCCCGCGCCCGTCGCTGCGCCACTGGCGCCAGTTGCTGGCCGCCGCCCGCACCGCGCCCGACCTGGTGGTCGACGGCTGGCGCTATCTGCGGCGGCTGCGCGCCGCCGGCGTACCGGTGCTGTGGGGGCACGCCGTGGTCGAGGCGCAGGGCGATGCCCACGCCACGAGCGGCCTGCGCCGCGTGGAGATCGCGCGCGTGGACGCCCAAGGCCGCGCGCTGCCGGGAACCCGGCGCACGCTGGAGGCTGACACGCTCTGCCTGGGCTATGGCTTCATCCCCTCGACCGAGCTCGCGCGCATGCTCGGCTGCGCGCACCGGCTCGCCGACCGGCACTTGGGACACCTGGCCACCATCACACAGGAAGACGGCGCCACCAGCGTGCCCGGTGTCTACGTGGTGGGCGACGGTGCCGACCTGGGCGGCTCACGCGTGGCGTTGGCGCGCGGCACGCTGGCCGGCGCCGCGGCCGCGCACAACCTGGGCCTGCAGGCGAAAGCGTCGGCGACGCTGGCCGACGCACCGGCCCGCCTGCACCGCGCCGAGTGCTTCCAGCAGGCTCTGTGGTCGATCTACACCCCGCCGCCCGTCACGCTGGCCGCTGTGCCCGACGACACCCTGCTGTGCCGCTGCGAGGAAGTCAGCTTCGGCTCGGTGCGCGAGCAGATCCGTGCCGGTGCCGACACCCTGGCCGCCATCAAGCGAAACACGCGCCTTGGCATGGGGCGCTGCCAGGCACGCTATTGCGCCGTCACCGCCGGGCGGCTGGTGGCCGAGCTCACCGGCCGGCCGCCGGAAGTCGAGCAGTACTTCGCGCCGCGTCCGCCCGCCAAGCCGGTGCCCGCCGGCGCGCTCGGTTTCGAGAAGCCCGAATGGGGCGGCCACAAGCCCGCCATCACGCCCAACCTCGCACGGCCGGTCGAACACGCGCCCTTCGAGCCGCTGCGCACCGACGTGCTGGTCATCGGCGCCGGCGTGCTCGGCGCATGCCTGGGCTACTTCCTGTCGAAGGCGGGCCGGGACGTCACGGTGGTGGACCGCGACGACCTCAACCTGCAGGCCTCGGGCGCCAATGCGGGCAGCCTGCACGTGCAGTTGCTGTCCTTCGACTTCGGTGCCAAGGCCCAGGAGGGCGGTGGCCCCGCCGCGGCCACGCTGCCGCTGGGGCCGATGTCGGTGCGCCTGTGGCAGGAGATCGAGTCCGACTGCGGCGAAGACCTCGAGATCAAGATCACCGGCGGCCTCATGGTCGCCGACAGCGAAGACGGCATGCGCTTCCTCGAGGCCAAGGCCGCGCTGGAGCGGCGCCACGGCATCGACGCGCAGGTGATCGACGGCGCCGACCTGCGCCGCCTGTCGCCGGCGCTCTCGGGCGAACTGCTCGGCGCCGAGCTGTGCCCGATGGAAGGCAAGATCAACCCGCTGCGGGCGACCTACGCCGTGGCACGGCGCGCGCAGCAGCAGGGCGCGCACGTGCTGCGCGGTTGCGACGTGCAGGCCATCGAGCGGCTGCCGGGCGACGGCGCCGGCTACGTCGTGCGCACGTCGCGCGGCGTCATCCATGCGGGGCGCGTGGTCAACGCAAGCGGCGCCTGGTCGAGCGCCATCGGCCGCATGCTGGGCGTCACCATCCCGGTGAAGGGCGCGCCGCTGCAGATGATCGTGACCGAGCCCGCGCCGCCGCTGGTCAATCACCTGGTCGCGCATGCCGACCGGCACCTGAGCCTGAAGCAGGCGGCCAGCGGCGGGCTCATCGTCGGCGGCGGCTGGACCGCCGCCTTCAACGAAGACATGCGCCTGAACCGCGCCGTGCGCGACAGCATCGAGGGCAACCTGTGGGTCGCGCGCCGCGTGCTGCCCGCGGTGCGCGGCCTGCACATGGTGCGCTGCTGGGCGGGCATGAACGTCAACATCGACGGCGCTCCGATCCTCGGCGAGGTGCCGGGATGCCCTGGCTTCTTCAACGCCGTGACTTCCAACGGCTACACGCTCGCGCCCGTCACCGCACAACTCGTCACCGAGCTGATCGTGCGCGGGCGCACCGACTTCGACATCACGCCTTTTCGCATCGAACGCTTTCTCTGACCGCCATGATCGACATGACCGACCACGCCCCTGCATTCACCCTTGCGCGCGATTCGCTGCGCCAGTTCATCGACGCCCACTTCGACGAGCAGGTGAGCACGCTCGCCGAACTGGTGCGCTGCCCCTCCGACAACCCGCCCGGGGACTGCGCGCCGCACGCCGAACTCACCGCCCGCCTGCTCGAAGCCATGGGCTTCGAGGTCGAGCGCCATGCAGTGCCTCCCGAGTACGCCGCCGCGCACGGCATGCGCAGCGTGACCAACCTGATCGTTCGCGAGCGCTTCGGCGAAGGCCCTGTCATCGCGCTCAACGCCCACGGCGACGTGGTGCCGCCGGGCGCCGGCTGGAGCGTCGACCCTTATGGCGGCGAAGTGCGCGACGGCTGGCTGTACGGCCGCGGCGCCGCGGTGTCGAAATCCGACTTCACGACCTACGCGTTCGCGATGCGCGCGCTCAAGCACCTGGCCGCATCGGGCACGCCGCTGGCCGGCACGGTCGAGCTGCACCTGACCTACGACGAGGAAACCGGCGGCGTGACCGGCCCCGGATGGATCCTGTCGAAGGGCCTGAGCCGGCCCGACTTCGTGCTCTCCGCCGCGTTCTCGCACCACGTGGTGGTCGCGCACAACGGCTGCCTGCACCTGGAGGTGTCAGTGCGCGGGACCTCGGCACACGCAGCACGGCCCGACACCGGCCATGACGCGATCGAGGCCGCCGCCACGTTGCTGCCTGCGCTGTACCGCTACCGCGACGGCCTGGCCGACCGGCCCTCGCGCACCCCAGGCATCACCCATCCGACCATGGTGGTCGGCCTCATTGCCGGCGGCATCAACACCAACGTGGTGGCCGATGCACTGAGCCTGCGAATCGATCGGCGCATCGTGCCCGAGGAATCGCCCGAAGCGGTGGAGGCCGAGTTGCGCGAAGTGATCGAATCCGCCTGCCGCGCGCTGCCCGGCATTTCGGTGGAGATCCGCCAGATCCTGCTGGCACGCCCGTTCGCGCCGGCGCCGGGGGCCGACGAATTGGCCGCCCTGGTGTGCCGCGAGGCCAGCGATGTCATGGGCAAGCCGGTCACGCCCATCGGCGTGCCGCTCTACACCGACGCGCGCCTGTACAGCGAAGCGGGCATTCCCACCGTGATGTATGGCGCGGGCCCGGAATCGCTGCTCGAAGCCAACGGCCACCGTGCCGACGAGCGTGTGCCGCTGGACGAACTGCGCAAGGCCACCCGCGTGGTCGCCAACACGCTGCACCACCTGTTGACGCGCTGAAGCGCCAAGGAGCCGAGCCATGATCGAAATCAGCCACGTCAACAAAAGCTACGGCGCCTTCCAGGTGCTGACCGACTGCACCGCCCACATTCGCAAGGGCGAAGTGGTGGTGGTCTGCGGGCCCTCGGGCTCGGGCAAGTCCACGCTCATCAAGTGCGTCAACGCGCTGGAGCCTTTCCAGCAGGGGCGCATCACGGTCGACGGCGTGTCCGTCGGCGACCCCAAGACCGACCTGAACAAGCTTCGCGCGCGCGTCGGCATGGTGTTCCAGCACTTCGAGCTGTTTCCCCATCTGTCGATCGAGGACAACCTGTCGATCGCGCAGGTCAAGGTGCTCAAGCGCTCGGCTTCCGAAGCCCGCGCCGCTTCCATGGCGCTGCTGCAGCGCGTGGGCATGCGTGCGCATGCGCACAAGTTCCCGAGCCAGCTGTCGGGCGGGCAGCAGCAGCGCGTGGCCATTGCACGCGCGCTGGCCATGGACCCCATCGCCATGCTGTTCGACGAGCCCACTTCGGCGCTCGACCCCGAGATGGTCAACGAAGTGCTCGACGTGATGGTCGGCCTGGCCCGCGAGGGCATGACCATGATGTGCGTCACGCACGAGATGGGGTTCGCGCGCAAAGTGGCGAACCGGGTGATCTTCATGGACCGCGGCCGCATCGTGGAAGACTGCGCCAAGGACGAGTTCTTCGGCGACCCGTCGGCCCGCTCCGACCGGGCGCAGCAGTTTCTCTCGAAGATCCTCCAGCACTGACACCGGCGGTTGCCGAGCCTGATCACCCCGATTTTCCGGTTTTAGATTCGAGCTGCGCATTGGCGAGATCTCCAAGACTCCTGATCGCCCCTTCCAGGCGCGGATCGCTGGGATACCCGTAGTTGATGCGCAGGTGCCGGGTGTACCGGCGGTCGGCTGAAAACAAATGCCCCGGCGCTACGCCTATGCCGAGCCGAAGAGCGTCCTGGTGCAGCGTGAGCGAGTCGACACCTTCCGGCAGCGCGAGCCACAGGAAATAGCCGCCCTCGGGGCGCGTGACCCGCGTGCCAGCCGGAAAGTATCGATCGACAAGTCGCAAGCATTCAGCCTGCTGGCGGCTGAGCGAATGCCGCAGCACGCGCAGGTGACGATCGAAACTCTTGTGTTGCAGGTACTCCTGCAACGCCAGTTGGGAGGGGAGGGCCGTCGCCAGCGAGCTCATCAACTTGTTCCGGCTCAAAGTGGCTGCAAAGCGGCCACCCGCCACCCAACCGATGCGATATCCGGGTGCCAGGGATTTCGAGAAAGAACTGCAGTGCAGCACCCAGCCGTCCCGGTCCCAGGCCTTGGCTGGTGGCGGTCTGCGGGCGCCATGCGCGAGCTCGCCGTACACGTCGTCTTCGATCAGCGGTATGGAACGGGTGGCGAGCATGCCGACCAGTTGCTCCTTGGCCGCGTCGCTCATGGTGCAGCCCATCGGATTCTGGAAGGTCGGCATGAACCAGCAGGCCTTCACCGGATGCTGGTCGATCACGCGCGCGAGAGAGTCGAGATCTACGCCTGTACGCGGGTGGGTCTCGACCTCGACCGCGCGAAGACCGCGCCGCTCCAGTGCCTGCAACGCACCATAGAAGGTCGGTGTTTCGATGGCCACGACGTCGCCCGGCTGAGTCACCGATTCGAGCGCGAGATTGAGTGCTTCCATCGCTCCGCTGGTGATGACCAGTTCCGACGCGGGAACATCCATTCCGACGCTGCCGTAACGCAGGGAGATCTGATGGCGTAGAAGCGCGTTTCCTGGTGACAGATCCTCGACGGTCTGCCAAGGATCCATCCGCTTGAGCGCTCGCGTCAGGCCGGCGGCGAGTTGCTCGAAGGGAAACAGCTCTGGCGACGGAAAGGCGGAGCCGAGCGGGACCATGTCGCGCTCGCGCGCCTGTGCAAGGACCTGAAAGACAAGCGACGAGACGTCCACTGACATGGACCGGAGGACAGGCGCGCTGGCGGCGAGTTCGTTGGCCGTCGTTTCCGCGCCCGCTCGAACGAAGTATCCCGACCGCTGCCGCGCTTCGACGAGCCCTTGCGCCTCCAGCAGGTAGTAAGCAGAGAACACGGTAGACGCACTGATGCCCATCTGCGACTTCAGTTCGCGCACCGAGGGAAGGCGATCGTTCGCCTTCAGCCTGCCGGCGCGAATGCGCTGAGCGATGTTGTCGGCGAGCTTCTCGTAGCGGTTCATGGGCATTCCATCTGATATGCAAATCTTGAGCTGATCTGATTCTGTACGTATCAGTCTGAAAAGTGAACACTCGACAACACGTTGAAAGTGCTTCTGTGGTGCCAGTCGGTAGCTTTACCAAATTGGCTTTTCATTTCGTTTAAATCATGAATTCGATTCCTGTTTCTTTTGTTATTTTCAAGATCCTCGTGCTCAGCGTCGGCATGTATTTGGCCGTGAAGTGGCATTACGTTCGAGGACAGAAAGACAAGAATCAAAAGACGGCTGCAGTGTTGCTCACGTCCATCAAGGTGGGAGCGGCATTCGTTGCTTCGTCTTTCCTTATGTTGTTCCTTACCCTTGAATTTTGCAAAAGGATGGGTCTGGACCTGACCATGTAGTGATTGGACGTTTTCGATCAATAGTCCGGATACGGTTCGGCTGACGGAACGCCCCTTTAAGACACGAACCTCGTCGCGATTTGCACGCTACGTTTTCCAACCATACGAATTTTCTTGTACCCTGCGTTGACATGATTCACCTAACATCTCTTCTGAGGTAAGTGGTTGATTTTTCATGGGTTTTATCCGGTGTCATCGGTTTATTGAAAGCTCACTTTTGTGCCCACAATTTAAAGACTCGCGCGAATCAGTCACCAAATTGTCGAGACTCGCGCGAGCGTGAGCATATTTTCAAGACTCGCGCGGCCGGGCGGGTAGCAAAGCATTGCTCTCCATCCGTAAGCCATTTTTTCCGCTGCAGCTCGAACAGCGGACTTCAGGGCGCGTATCGGGCTGCGGAAACACGCTTTGCTGAATTCGCCCATTGCATGATTACCTACCTGCCGTGCCCGGCGGCCTGCCCGGCAAGAGCGAACTGGTGGGCAAGACGGAGGCCCAGATCATTGCCCTCTATCAGGCGTTCTCATGGGAGGACTTCGGCCTTCCCGCCGACTTCTGGAGCGCCTCGAACGGCAACATCCTGCTGGGGCTCACGCTGCAAGGGGTGGACGCGGTGGTGAACGTGGCCGGCGGCCTTCCGCCCGGCATGGGCGACAAGAGCGAACTGGTGGGCAAGACCGAGCCTCAGATCGTCACCCTCTACCAGGCCTTCTCGTGGGAGGACTTCGGTCTGCCCGGCAATTTCTGGGAACTCCCGGCCGGCAACGGCGCCACGGTCAATCTGCCGCTGACCCGCACCGTCAAGGCTCCCATCTTCAGCGTGCTGCGCACCGGCACGGGCGATCTGGACATCTCGGCGGGCGGCAACTTCTCGATGCTGTCGCCCTATGGCGTGTACACGGCCGGGACACCGACCAGCCTGGGCAATACCGCGCTCGATGCCCGCTACAACCAGGCACGCGGCCTGCTGGCGGGCAACTTCGTGCTCGGGACCGTCGCAGGCGACGCTGCCGCCGAATACGAGAGGCTGGTCAGCGGACCGGCCAGCTTGTACCAGGCGTGGTATCCGGACCGTGGCGGCAGCCTGCGGATGGATGTCGGCGGGAATCTCACCGGCGATTCGTGGAGTGCCAGCGGGGAGTTGCCCTGGGCCAGCGCCGGCGTCGGCAACTGGCTGTGGCGACAGGGGACGGGTAAGACCGCGGGCGTCGACGATGTGTCCACCGCGTGGTGGATCAACTTCGGCACCTATGCCTACAAGGAGCGCAAGGACGGCGCCGAGAACCCGCTGTACTGGCCAACCGTCGCCGGCTTTACCGGGATAGGCACGCTGGGCGGGGGCGACCCACGATCCGTGTCGGTGGCGATGCGGGTGTCATCACCAGGCGTTCGACGGACCTCGTGGGCGTCAACGCCTCGAGCAGCAAATCGGCGCGCAGCCAGGGGGTGGTGCTCGCTGTTGGCGGTACCGGCCGGGTTCTTGCGGATGGCGGCCTGGCCCTGACGGGGGGCGGGGATCTGGACGTGCGCATCGGGGGCGGCTGGAACAGCAGCATGGCGGGCCGCTTGACAACCAGCGGCGTGGACGTTGCGCAGACGCAGGAGCTGTATGGCGGCCTCGTCAACCTGCGCGGCGCGATCGCCATGAGCGCGGGCCAGATCGGCACGATGGAGCTGTTCTACGGCGCGACGCAGGACGGCAAGGAGGTTCGGGCATCGAACCCCTATACGTCGAGCATCTCCCGGGCCACCGGAGGCCTGATGCTGATGGGCGGCGACGCCGGCACCACCATCGCCAGCCGCGGCGACCTGGTGCTGGGAGGCACGGGAGATCCGGGCCTGGTGGGGACACCCAATGGAACGGCATTCACGTCCACCGCAGGCAACGGACAGATGGGGCAGAGCTGGTTCAGTCTCTGGACGGACAGGACAGCCGTCCATCTGTCGGCAGCCGGCGGCAACCTGGCCTTCGATACCCGCGCCAGCGAAAGCATCGCCAACCCCTTGGTGGCGAACTGGGACTACACCAGCAACGGCGGCTGGTTCCTGCTGCCCGGCAATGTCAGCGCCGTCGCGAACACGGGCAGCATCTACTACGGCCAATCGGCCGCATACCTCAACACTTTCGGCAGCGCGAACCAGTGGAATACCGGCGGCCTGCTGCTTGCGCCGCTGGGCAGTCGCCGCATCGAACTGCTGGCCGGCGATTCGCTCTATGGCGGCGGCTATGCCATCAGTTCGTCCGGTGCGGATGCATCGGTCATGGCGACGATCCTGCAGCCGGCCTTTGCCGGATTCGACGCGGCGAATGCCCGTGTGGTCAGCAATGTCAGTGCCAGTGGCCCCGTGGCGGATATCGGGCGCTTTCCTCTGATGGCCTTTGGTGCGAACAGCGTGAGCGACCGGGTTGGCGTGTCAGAGAGTGCATCGAGTCCGTCCCGCTTCTACGCAACCAACGGCGACATCGTCGGCCTGCGAACGGGCTCTGTGGTGAAGTTTGCTGCTTCCGGCGTTCGTGCCAACGAGGTCGACTACGTGGCCGCCGGACCGATTGCCGTGAAGGCCGGGCGAGACATCGTCTATTCGGGGACGCGCATCAACGACGCCCTGCCCGACATCGGCGACTTCACGAGCGACGCTTCCAGTGCGAAGGCTTCCGGCAATCTGATCGTTCATACGCAAAGGAACGACGCCTCGGTGATCGAGGCCGGCCGCGACATCCTCTACGCCAACTTCGACATGGCCGGCTCCGGCACCCTGGAAATCTCCGCCGGCCGCAACGTCATCCAGAACGACCGGGCCAACCTCACGAGCATCGGGCCCGTGGTCCCCGGCGACAGCCGTCCCGGCGCGGGCATCGTGGTGCAGGCGGGCCTTGGACCCCGTGGCGCCAGCTACACGGGGCTTCTGAGCCGGTATCTCGATCCGGCGAATCAGGCCGCGACCGGCACGCCGCTGGCCGATCAAGCCGGCAAGGTCGCCAGGACCTACGGTGCCGAACTGGCCGCATGGCTGTCCGAACGGTATGGCTTCGAGGGCACGAGCGGGCAGGCGCTGGCGTACTTTAATGCGCTGGCGCCCGAGCAGCAGCGCATCTTTGCGCGCCAGGTCTTCTTCACCGAACTGCGTGAGGGCGGGCGCGAGTACAACGCGGTCGATGGCCCGCGCACCGGCAGCTACCTGCGTGGGCGCAATGCCATTGCGGCGCTATTCCCGGGCAGGGATGCCGGGGGCAACGGCGGCGCCCATCAAGGTGACCTGCTGATCTATGGCGGATCGGGCATCCATACCGATCTTGGTGGCGATATTCAGGTGCTGACGCCGGGTGGCGCACAGACCTACGGCGTGGAAGGCGCCGCGCCGCCTTGCACCGCGGGCCTCATCACCCGCGGCAAGGGCGACATCCAGCTCTATGCGCTGGACAGCATCCTGCTGGGCCAGAGCCGCATCATGACCACCTTCGGCGGCAGCATCCTGGCCTGGTCGGCCCAGGGCGACATCAATGCCGGCCGCGGCTCCAAGACCACGGTGGTCTACACGCCGCCGCGGCAGGTGTACGACGACGTCGGCAACATGAAGATCTCGCCCGACGTGCCCAGCACGGGCGCCGGCATCGCCACGCTCAACCCGCTGCCCGAAGTGCCCGCCGGCGACGTCGATCTGATCGCGCCCCTGGGCACCATCGACGCGGGCGAGGCCGGCATCCGGGTGTCGGGCAACGTCAACATCGCGGCCCTGCATGTGGTGAACGCCGAGAACATCCAGGTGCAGGGAAAGTCCACGGGGCTGCCGGTGGTTGCGGCGGTGAATGTGGGCGCGTTGACGAACGCCAGCGCGGCAGCGAGTTCGGCCACCGCCGCCGCGCAGGATGTGATGCAGCGGGAGCGCGCAGCGGCCCGCCAGAACCTGCCTTCGGTCTTCACCGTGCGGGTGATGGGGTTCGGCAACGAGCCGCAGGGTGGCGAGCAGGCTCCTTCGCAGCCCGCGAAGAGCGGCTTGCAGAGCAGCACGCGTGTTCCCTACGACGCGCACAACCTCGTTCAGGTCGCCGCGCACGGAGACCAGTTCGATCCCGCCGTGATGTCAAAACTTTCCGAAGCCGAGCAGCGCGAGCTGCGAAAGGCCAGGTAATTCCCCGACTTCGTTCCCGCACGGTTTCTCGCTGGAGAAACCGGACGGGCACGGATTTGCCCAGCGTTTTCGATACGGAGGGTTCCATGTTGGACATGAGCACCTGGGTCTGCGCAGTGGCTTCCGCAGGCGCGGATGACGAGGCGGTTGGAGAAAGAAGCAGGAGCGGACCTCCACGCGTCTTGCTGCGCGACTTTCTCGTCGCCAACTACGTCCGGCTGCAGCAGCGCCTGACCCGGCATCTGGGCTGCCCCGACCTGGCCAGCGAGTGCCTGCACGACGCCTGGCTTCGCCTGGACGATCTGGCGGTCTTCGCGTCCGTGCACAGCCCTGAAGCCTATGTCTATCGCACGGCCTGCAACGCGGCGATGGACCGCATGCGCAGCAACCGTAATTGGCAATACGCGGAGGGTGCCGATACCGACCTCGACTACCTCGCGGATCTCGGCCCCGGCCCGGACCTCAGCGCATAGGCGCGCTCCGAACTCGCCGCGGTGGAGCGTGCCCTGCATCGGCTGCCACGACGCCACCGGTCCGTGCTGGCCGCCCTGCGCATCGAGGACGCCACGCGCGAGGAGGTCGCCACCCGCTTCGATCTGACCTTGCGCCGCGTGGACACCGTGCTGCGCCAGGCACTGGAGCACTGCGCCGAGCTCGCCGGCCGGTCGGTGCAGGGCGGGGTGAGAAGGGGCCGCAACCCCGTGGCAACGAGGGCGTCTTCTGCGGCGATTCGATGAAGTTCCTGTGACCCGACATCGCCTTGCCCATCGACACCGATCAGCAACGCCTGCCGCGAGGCTCAGGGCCGCGGCATCAGCGGCGAAGACGGTGCGACGGGCGGCGGGCGTTGCGGGTGGACCGAGGTGCCGAAGGTGTTGCCCATGCGGTGTCCGATCGCCGCGCGGTTGAACAGACCGAGCTGGTTCGAGGGCTTCTGCACGATGGCTTCCGATGCCATGCCGGGTGCCGCGCCCTCGCGTCCGGGCGCCGGGGCCTTGGGCTGCAGCTTCTGCGTGAGGCACTCGTAGGAGGGTGTGCGTTCGCCGTTGACGGTGACCTCCGCGCAGCTGTCCACGCCGGCGTTCGTCGCCTTTGCCGTGTCCTGCGCGGCTGCGTCGCCGCAAACCCCGCAGACTCCGCCCACCAGCAAGGCCGCCATGCCGTGCAAGAATTTCATGCGCCTGTCGTCCTTCTGTGTGCCGCCTCGAACGCGGCAGTCTAGGTCGCATGCAAGTCAGAGAGAAGACGGCTGCGTGGCATGCATACCAAACGTCACATGTCAGTCATTCGCGCCGGATAGCCTCGCCGCTTCGTACCCCATCTCTTCAGAACGCTTTTCCGTTGTCGACCCCCCGCCACATGACACGTACTTCCGCATCGGGCGGTGCCCTGACACTGTCCTGGTGCCTCGTCATGGCGTTGATGATGGGCGCGCGGCTCGCCGCCGCACAGGCCGCCGCCGATGGCGAGGTCGTGCGGTTCGACCTGCCGGCCCAGTCGCTGGAAATTTCCCTCGCCGTCTTCGGCCGCATCACCGGGCATTCGGTGCTGGTGGCCAGCAGCCTCACGGCCGGCCGCGAGGCTGCCGCGGTCCGGGGCGACTTCGCGCCGCGCGAAGCATTGCACCGCCTGCTTGCAGGCAGCGGGCTCGTTGCACGCTACACCAGCGCCAATGCTTTCACGCTCGTGCCGGTCCCAGTGGAGCCGTCCGAGAAAAGCCTGGCCGACGGGCGCGCAACGAAGGGTGACCCCGAGGCGGCGGAGGCCACGCGGGCGCAGGCCGGCTATGCAGCCGTGCTCCAGGCATCGATCACGCGCGTGCTCTGCATCGCGCAGCCCGATGCCTTCGGCCGCTACCGCCTGGGCCTGCGGCTATGGATCGACCCCACGGGGCTCGTGAGCGAAGCCCGCCTGCTCGAAGGCAGTGGCCTTGCGCAGCGCGATGCGGCGGTGCTCGCCATCCTGCGCTCGCTGGAGATGGATGCACCACCCCCGCCTGGCATGGCGCAGCCCGTCACCATCCTTCTCACGCCGCGCGCCGATCCAGCGCGCGACTGCCGGCCCTACAGCACCGCGCGTGGCGCGCGTGCCGGCTGAGCGCCGGGGACCGCAGGCATGCCCGATTCGATCAAGGCCGCGTTGCGCGCGCTGTTCCTCGCGCGCTACGCCCAGTTCAGGAAGCACCTGCAGATTCGCCTCGGCTCGGAAGATTTGGCCAACGACGCGCTGCAGGAGACCTACCTGCGCATGGAGAGCGCCAACGTGCGCAGCCCGGTGCGCTATCCCTCGGCCTACCTGTTCCGCATCGCGCTCAATGTGGCGGAAGACCAGCGCAAGAGCAACTCTCGGCTGCTGAGCGTGGGCGAGGTCGAGGCGCTCTACGACATGGCCGACGAGATGGCCGACCCGGCGCGCGGTGCCGAGGCCCGCAACGAGCTGGAGGCACTGGAGCGCGCATTGGCCGAGCTGCCGCGGCGCCGCCGTGCCATCGTGCTGGCCGCACGCGTGGACGAGATGCCGCACAAGGAAATAGCCGCGCGCTACGGCGTGTCGGCGCGCACCGTCGAGAAGGAACTGCGCGCGGGCCTGGAGCATTGCTGCGAGCGATTGGGAAGAGATTTCGTCCAGCGCTTCGGTCCCGGTGCCGGAAAACAGTCTAAGCCTCATGACAGCTGAAGAATCCGAACAAACCGGAGACGGCCAGGCGATGGAGCTCCTGCAACGCGAAGCCCAGGCCTGGGTTGTGCGGCTCGGCTCGCACCAGGTGACGGACGAGGACGCACAGGCCTTCAAGCGGTGGTGCGCGCAGAGCCGCAGCCATGCCAATGCGTTCGTGCAGGCGCGTGAGGTGTGGCGGGCCATGGCGTCGGCCGCGCTGCAGGTACGCCGGCAAGACGAACGCAATGCGCGCACCCGCATGCCGGTGGCGGGACGGCGTGCGTTCCTGGGCGGCGCGGTGGCCGCCTCGGTGGCTTATCTGGCGGTGCGGCCGCCGCTGGAGCTCTGGCCCTCCGTCACCGAGTGGGGCGCGGACTACCGCACCGCCACCGGAGAGCAGCGCGAGGTGGCCATGGCCGATGGCGTGGTGCTGCAGATGAACACGCAGACCCGCGTCAATGTGCTGCGCGGCAGCGAGAGCGGTGAGGGCATCGAGCTGCTGGCCGGCGAAGCCGAGATCGCGACGCAGGCCTCGGCGCGCGTCACCGTTTCGGCTGCGGACGGCGTGGTCTCCGCGGTGCGCGCGCGCTTCAACATCCGCAATACCGACGGCGAGGTGTGTGTCACTTGCATCGCGGGCCAGGTCGAGGTGGCCCGTGGCGCGCAGCGCTTGCCGCTCGACGAGGGACGGCAACTGCGCTACGGCGCCGCGGGCCTGGGCGCCGTCATGCCGGTGGACATCGGCCCGGTCACGGCCTGGCGCCGCCGGCAACTGGTGTTCGACCAGGTGCCGCTCGCGCAGGTGGTGGCCGAGGTCAATCGCTACCGGCGCGGCCGGCTCGTTCTCACCAGCGAGGCGCTGGGCCGCAGCCTGGTGCAGGCGAGCTTTTCGATCGACCGGCTCGACGACGTGGCCTCGCTGGTGCGCGAGGTGTACGGCGCAGAGCTCACGCAACTGCCCGGCGGCATCGTGCTGCTGGGGCAGGCCAAGGCCTGAGTGCCAAGGCTTCATGAAGATTTCGTGACATGGTGCAGTCGCGCTGCACCTTCGCTGTCATAGCTCGGTAGACCACGGGCCGCAGGCTTTCGCAGCCCGCTCCGTGGCATCGAACGAGCAATGAAACACGAACCCATGGAAGTCCGCATGCAACGCAGCAGCACGGTGTCCCGGCGCAACACGAATTCTTTCTCTCCCTTCTTTCCCAGGGCCCGTCTCACGCCGCTGGTCCACGCCATCCTGGCGATGCTCGCCGCCACCGCCGCAGCAGAAAGCGCGCACGCACAGCGTGCATTCAGCAGCGCGTGGATGGCGCAGAAAAACATGGCGCAGGACGCCGCCGTGGCTACCGGCCGGCTGCCCAACGGCATGCCCGCATCGACGCTCACCAGTCCGCAGGCACAGCAGCAGCGTGCAAGCGAGCAGCTGCAGCGTTCCATCGGCAACCTCAACATCGCCGCGCGCGGAATCGCGGCGCAGCAGGCCGCGCAGGAAGCCGCGCGGCGTGCGGCGCTCGAGACCGGCACCAGCGTGCCCGACGGCCTG